>CAINDC010000159.1 GCA_903847275.1 uncultured Pseudomonadota bacterium | reverse complement strand
TTTCCCTGTGAAATCTTTCGCTGAACCTTTTACAAAACATTTCTTAACGGTCACCAATTTCTTATTTTTTCTACGTTTCACAACTTGCATATAAACGTAAGTAATATCAGTCAAAATAGATTCAATGGCATTTTTATAAGCGGCTAACTTATCAGTGGTAATTTTCAATGCCGTGTCTACGGGATTGTTTTTGAGCCATTTTTTGATTCCCGTTACTAATTTGTCGGCATTGTGGTTAGTTCGACTGCCAAGTTGGAAGTTTATCCAGAAACGTGAATCGACATCAAAACCAATAAACACCCACAACTGACGTTGTTTTTTACCTAAGAATGACCACAATTCGTCCATTTGAATGAAGCATAAACTCATCGTCAAATACAGGCACATCGTGTCATGAAATAAGTTCGCTTTTTTGCTGATGCACTGTAACCAAGTCGCGACTGTTCGCGTATCGACTTGCAATACATCTGCAATGGCATCAACACCCAGTCCGTAACTGCTCATTTTTACAGCTTGTTCATATTCTTTAAAACTGCCTTGTTTGCCAAATAATCCGCTGTAATTCGTTTCTGAAAATCGATGTTCACCGCGACAACATTTAAACATTTGTCTGGGTTGCAAATCCTTTTTCGTTACATAAACACCGTCTCTAATGATTTTGTTTTCGAAGTCATGCCAGTACGGACAATCTTTTCTTGGACAAAATAATTTTAAGTCTGCACTTAATTCTTGGCTCATAATCAAAATCCCCCGTTTTTTTACGAGAAATTCTGCCTCAAAACCACCCTAAATTTCCACCTGCATTGGTTTGCAGGGACTATCTAAATTCTTCATTCTACCTTGACAAATAAGTTTTCAACACAAATGAAACACTACCCTAAAGGTTTTTATTTATGCACCAACGCCTTGAAACGTATAAAAACTGAACTTCCTTCATTCACAACACTTTTGATATAAATATCACAGTTAAATAAATTAAAAATCTCTTTTGCCAACGACAATCCCAAGCCTGCGCCTGCGATGTGACCCGTTTTATCAACACGGAAAAATTTATCGAAAACATGAGCAATATCGTCTTCGGTTAAACTTAAACCACAATCTTTTACTTCGATTTCCACAAAATTTTGCACGGTATCATGATTTACATTAAGCCAAACATTTCCGCCATTAGGTGAGTATTTGTAAGCATTATCGATAATGTTATGCAACGCTTGTTTGAATTTTGCTTTATCAACTTTCAACGTAATTTCGGACTTAATCGGCGAATAAATCAGCGCGTTACGCCCTTCAGGAATACTAAAATTATCAATCGTGTATTGAATCAAATCTTTTAATTTGTACGATTCAATCAAAAAATCTGTGCCAGCACGTTCTTCAATGCGTCCCAAATCCAATAATTCGTTAATCATGTTTATCAGCCATGTTGATTGCTGATGAATCGTGTTGATAATTTCAGATTGCATTTCAATCGGAATTACGCCGCTATTGAGTAATTCCGAATAACCGTGAATTGTCGCTAATGGCGTGCGTAATTCATGTGCTGCACTCATTAAAAATTCGGATTTAATTCGATTCGATTCTTCTTCTTTTGTGATGTCGTGGAAAAAATATAATTTACCCAGTAATTCACCGCTTGTGAAAATAATTTCACGTCGACCACACAACAAAACGGTATGGCGGGGGCGAGTTAACTCAATGCGTAATACTTGATTTGTATCTTTTAATTGCATGAGTGACGCTGTGGCTTGATTTGATAAGTGTGTTAAAAATTCTTCTTTTGTTAGGTGTAATAATTCTGAAGTGGATAACCCTGTAATTAAACTTAATGCTTTATTCGTTAACAAAACGTTAGCTTCATTATTGAACAACACATAACCACTTGGACTGACATCAAAAACACTTTGTAATTGTTCGGTGCGTTTATTAAGTTCAGTGATATTGTCGGAAATTTCATCTGCCATCTGATCAAATGCTTGCCCAACTTGCGAAATTTCATCGTTCCCCGATATTTTTCTGGCGATACGATAACTTTGATTTACCGAATAACGGTTTATCGCATCAGTGATTATTTTGATTCGATCGGTAATCGTTCTTCCCGTAATCGTGAACATGAAAATGCCATTTAATCCGCCTAGCAATAAAATCACCTCGAACAGATTTAAAAATAATTCCCGTGTCGAAGCCATAATTTCATCAACAGGCGCAAGCAAATAATAATGCCAATCTAATGGTGCTAATATCATACCAATCAAAGTATAACGTCGATTATGGAGCTGCAAATCATCTGTCAATAATTGCGGTTCGTTGGTTAATGGCATTTTAAGCAACGCGGCAAATTGTTTTTCTTGCTCTAAATTAGGTTTGAAACCTTCAGGTGAGGCTTCGAGTTCTTTTTGCCACGCGCCCGCCAAAACGAAATTCCCTTGCGTATCAATTAAAAAATGTTCCGTGTCTTTGTACATTTGCTCACTTTCAAACATAAATTTAAGTACGTTTGTGAGCTGCATATCTTCGCCTAAACTGCCAATCCATTCGTTATTAACATAAATTGGATAAATCGCACTGACCATCCAAACTTTTGGAACTGGATCAAATAAAGGCGGCGTAAAACGGAGATTTTTTTGCGGATTTAATTCGGGATTTGCATACGTCAACCAAGGCGTTTGCGTGTAATCATTGTCAGCTTTTTGCTCAAAAGCGAATTCGGGATAATTTTTATCAAAAATAATTTCGCTACGATGTGGCGACAAATACCAAATGTTTTCAAATCGTTTGCTTGCCGCTGCCCCGAAAGTGTCCATCGTGTGTTTGATTCGCAAATGCCGTATTTTCTGCAAATCATTTTCACTCGAATTCGGTGGTAAAAAAATACCCGATTCTAATTTGCCATTAAAATCGGGTTTTCTATTTCTCCAAACACCATCGGGATTACGTTCCATTGCTTGATAAAAAGTTTTGATTTCACCTTTTTGAATCGGTTTAGTCAATTCAGTTTCGAGTAATTGTGCAAAACTTGTAAGTTTAGGTAAGGATTCAGTAAAGCGTTCTGTCGCTACGGATGTGAATTTTGTGATTACTTTTTGTAACTTAATGGATTCACTAGCTAGAAGTTTATGTTGAAATAATTCATAAATCAGCACTGAACCAAATGCCGCAGATAACAACGTGCCACTTACTACAATCAATGCCATTTTTTGGCGAATTTTTACTGATTTCATAAATTTCATTTTCCGCAAAAGTTTTTCAGCTAATCTAAATTGAATCGCACAAAGACCGAGCAGCCTTCATTTGGAACACTTTTGATATAAATTTCGCCATTCAATAAAGTTACAATCTCTTTCGATAAAGATAATCCTAATCCCACACCCGCAATGGTACCAGTTTTATCAACACGGAAGAATCTTTCAAAAACATGAGTAATATCATCTTCGGTTAAACCTAAACCACTATCTTTTACTTCAATTTCTACAAAATGTTGTGCGGTATCGTGATTCACGTTTAGCCAAACATTACTACCATTAGGTGAGTATTTGTACGCGTTATCGATAATGTTATTTAATGCTTGTTGGAATTTTTCTTCATCAAGGTTCAAACTAATTTCAGATTCAAACGATGAATAAATAATCGCGTCGCGACCTTCTGGAATCATAAAATCATCAATCGAATCTTGAATTAAATCCGTTAATTTGTAAGATTTAATCACAAAATCTGCACCAGCGCGTTCTTCAATTCGGTTTAAATCTAGTAATTCAGTAATCATTTTTATTAGCCATGACGATTGCTGATAAATCATGCCGATAATTTCAGACTGCATTTCGGCTGGAATCATGCCGCTATTGAGCAATTCGGCATACCCATGAATTGTTGCCAGCGGTGTGCGTAATTCATGCGTCGCACTCGTTAAAAACTCAGATTTAATACGATTGGCTTCTTCTTCTTTGGTGATGTCGTGTAAGAAATACAATTTGCCCAACAAATCGCCATTCGGCAAATAGATTTCATTCATTCCACATAACAAGCTAACCAAACGAGGTTTAATTAAATCAATACGATGCAAATCATGAGCATTTTCTAAATGGGTAAGCGGCGATTTTGCTTGGTTTGATAAATAATCCCAAAATGTTTTTTCAGACATTTTCAGTAATTCAGCTATCGTCAAGCCTGTTATATTACTCACCACATTGTTCACTAATAAAATTTCAGATTGGTGATTAACTAAAACGTAACCGCTCGGACTTACGTCAAAAACGATTTGTAATTGTTCTGTTCGTTTATTTAGTTCCGCTGTGGCAATTTCACGCGCTGTTTTAGCGGATTCTAATTGCATTCCCATTTGTAAAATTCCTGACGCGGTAGAATATAATTCTTTCACGGGAAATTCGTTTTTCAATAAAACGGGAAGACCTTTGGCAATATCTGAAACGATTTCGTCCATTTCTTTTAGCGGTTCGGATAACGAAATACTCATTTTTTTAGATTGTTTATAAAGCATCGTGAAAAAGATGCTGTAAAACACGAGCATTCCCGAAATCATCAACCACGCAATGTCATTTAATCGCGCTGACAACGAATTACTCGGCTCAAAAATCGTTTCTGTTGGCACGACAATTAACAATTTCCAACCTGTTGCAGGAATTGATGCCCACGCGACAATTGATTTTTCAGTCAATGTCGTATATTCCAAACCTCTTTCATGTTGTTTAATGATTGCGCCAATTTCAGTTTTTTTGCCGTAAAGGTTGTAATCTTCGGTTCTAAACGTATCTTGTTTGATTGCGTCCGAATAATCCGACGCAGTCATATTTTTAATTCCCCAATCATTTTCACCTATTGACGGTAATGCCAAAATTGTTCCACTTTTATCGATTAAAACGCCATAGCCATTCCACGGAATTTGTAATGCTTTTACTTCATCGACAATGGTTTTAATCGTAATATCAACACCAATAACGCCTTCTAAAAAGTCACCGTTATAAACAGGCGCACTACACGTTGTCATCCAACCTTGTCCAGCGGGATCGATATACGCATCTGTCCAAACCGTGCCACGATTAGGATTGTGTTTTTCGTCTGCTTCATAATAAAAATTGTAAGAAGGAATATCCATTTTCGCGGGATATTGTGAAATCACGTCAAAGTAAGGATAAATACGATTTAGCGAATCGTGAGTGTTTATATAGGATTGAGCAATAAGGGGAAAACTTTGTTTAACGGCTTTTAAAGCGGGATCTAACGCGGCAGATTTAAGAGCTTTTTCTTTTTCGACTTTTCCAATCGGCACAAATCCACTGTAAAACAGCGCACTTCCACCATTATCTTTGGTTGTGTAATATGAACCTTCTTTACTGAAAGCAAATCGTGTCACATCATCACGTTGCAACAAATTTTTTCCTGTCATTACGTCCGTTGAATAATTTTGTAAATACTTCGTTGCTTCCACAATCGCATCAAGTTGATGATTAATCCCAATCGATTCACGTTGTGCCAAATGTGATAGTTCTTGTTCCGCAACATGAACAATCGTTTTGATATTTTCTTTATTGGCAAATTGATTGCTTAAAAAATATGTCGCAATTAGTGCAATCTCAACGATGAGCAATGGAACAAGTGATGTTTTTAAATACGAATGCCAAATCCACTGAAATAACGTAATTTTTGGGTTATCGAGTTTCTGCTTCATATAATGTGATTGTGCAGTATAAAAAAATAGTGATTCTGTTAAAATGAAATTAAATAATAGTAATTGTTGTTATGTCATTTACCTTTTAAATAGCCCACCAATAAAATGTCAAATTCAAATCTATCAAGCAATTCGGAAGCGTTATTGTTAGAAAATAAACGATTAAAAAAAGCGTTACAAACGGCTGAATTATGTTTTATTCAACTGAATGAAGTTGTTTTTTCAATCACTGAGAAGGGTTTTTTGACGTTTTTAAATCCAGCATGGGAAAAAATGACGGGGTTTTCGGTTGAAGATAGTTTACATAAAACCCTTACAAATTACCTGTATTATGATGACACAAAAAAAGTATCTTTGGTTGTTTTAAATCCTGATATTTTACAAATTGAACGGGAAATTGAATTTAGAATTATCACCAAAGATAGGCAAATTCGTTGGGTTTCTCTAACTTCAAAAATTACCACAACTGAAAATGGTCAGATAGAAAACATTACAGGCACATTGATTGATATTACGGATCGCGTAACAACACAGCAAGCATTGACGGCAAGTGAAGAACGTTATGAATTGGTTGCCAGTTCTTTTAACGATGGCATTTGGGATTGGGATGTAACAAACGATAGTGTGTATTTATCGCCACGCTGGAAAGAAATGCTCGGTTATTCGTGTGATGAACTTTCAAATACTCTCTCAACATGGCACAACCTAATTCATCCTGATGATTTAGAAAAAGTATTTGATGTTGTTGATATTTTTTTTAAAAGCACTGAAACCTTTT
The DNA here is from genome assembly GCA_903847275.1 of uncultured Pseudomonadota bacterium. Lineage (GTDB taxonomy): Bacteria > Pseudomonadota > Gammaproteobacteria > Methylococcales > Methylomonadaceae > UBA10906. The sequence continues at coordinate 5,419 of CAINDC010000159.1, read as the reverse complement.
ACGAAAACATCCACCGATTGAAGCACAAAAATGGCAACTATTTGTGGATATTGGCGCGTGGCATTGCCGTGCGTGACTCGAACAATAAAACGTTACGACTTTTTGGTTCGCATACTGATATAACACGATTACGCACTACTGAAGAAACATTATTACAACGTGAGCGTGAATTAAATAATGTGGTAAATTTTAGTGCAGATGGCATTGTGACATTCACAGAAGAAAGTCTAGTAAGTTCAGTTAATCCTGCATTTTTAGAAATAACGGGATTCAAAAAAGATGAATTATTGATGATTAGCCAAAGTCAATTTAGTAAAAAAATGTTAGCAATCAGCCATCCTGCAAAACCTTATAGCTTGGAAATAGGACAAGATGAGCCTTTTTTAATGCAAGTTTTAAATATAGAAAATTTACCCGTTAAAAATTTAGGGTTAAGCTTACACAATAATTCGCCTGTATATCGCACATTACGTTTAACAAAATACTATTTGAACCAAAGCATTATGCCAACCGTGATGTATTTCCGCGATGTCACGTTGGAAACAGAAATGGATCGCATGAAAAGTGAATTCTTATCTGTTGCGGCACATGAATTAAGAATGCCACTTTCGAGTATGTATGGATATTGTGAACTTTTATTGAACCGTGAATTTGATTCATTGACGCAACGCGATATTTTGCAAACCATTTATGGACAATGCACCAGTGTTGTTGAGATGATTAACGATTTGCTCGATTTAGCTCGAATTGAAACGGGCAGCGAGCAGTCTTTCAATTTCAGTTTTGAGCCTTTTGTTGGGATTATTAAAGAAGCGCTCAGTAGTTTGAAAATGCACGGTGATTTTCATAAAATAGAAGTTCATTACTTCATTGATGAATCGTTGCTTATTTATGCTGAAACAGAACAAATTAAACGGGCATTAGTTAATGTATTAAGTAATGCGTTTAAGTATTCGCCAAGCCATCGAAAAGTGATTTTAGAAATTAAACAAAGGGTAAACAGCAGAGGCGTGGAAGAAATTGGCGTAACGGTTGAAGACAAAGGTATTGGTATGAGTCCACAACAAATTTCGCGCCTTTTTGAACGCTTTTGGCGTGCCGATAATGTCAGGGATATTGTTGGTTCAGGTCTTGGAATGGCATTAGTAAAAGAAATTGTCGATTTCCATCAAGGTGAAATCGAAATAGAAAGTGAACTTGGACAAGGCACGAAAATCGGATTATGGTTTCCTCGTCGCTTCGCAGATAACGAAATTTTAAATTAAAAAAGGAAAGAAATGAGAGTTTTAGTTGTTGATGACAATGTACAGATGAGAACGTTGCTAAAAATTACATTTTCGACCTCACCAGGTTATGAAATTATTCAAGCTCAAAATGGTGTAGAGGCTATAGATATTATTCGTTCACAGCATATCGATATTGTATTTTTAGATATTATGATGCCTGGTGAAATGGATGGTTTAGATGTGTGTAAATTTATTAAATCATCAGAATATAAATCCTGTTTTGTCGTTTTGCTTTCTGCGAAAGGACAAAAAGCTGATATTAAGGAGGGTTTGGAAACAGGGGCTGATATGTATTTAACAAAACCATTTAGTCCATTGGCATTAATGAAAATTGTTGAAGATAGAGAATACGCCAAGCATCAAGCATAAATGAAAAAAGGTTTGCCGAAAGTCACAATGCGTTTATCGTTTTCGAGTAAAAAAATTGGATAAAAATAAAAAAGCAGTCGAACCTAAAAAAACCACTTTAAACTCAGTAAAGTATTCAATTTATGGCTTAACACTTTTAGGAATTATAGTCTTAACCATTGTGACTTCGGTACAAATCGAAAAATTTCTACGGCAAGAATTACGTCTTCGTATCAGTGATGTTGTTCAAATCATGGCTGAAAAAATCGATGGAAATTTGCATCACCAAGTTCAAACGATTTCTGACGAAAAAAGTGCCGCATTCATAAAATTAAAAAATGATTTGGTGACAATGCGTGAACACAGCACAGATATTGCCAACATTTACACCATGCGAAAATTGGATGACGGTGAGTTTGTTTTTATTGTTGACGGTTCAGCAAAAGATCAAAATGCAATAAGTGATATTTATCCAGCTAAATCTGTGTCAGAAACGCTTATAAATGCCTTCAATGCAACCCCTGAATCCGCTGAAAAATATATTGAACCCGAAATTTATATCGATGATTGGGGAACATGGTTATCAGCTTACGCGCCTATTTTTACGTCAGAAGGCAAACTCGATGGCATTGTTGGCATTGATGTTTCAGCCGAAAGTATCCAAGCACATCAACTTGAATTTATTCGCACAATTTCTATTGCCGCATTTTTTGTCATTTTATTTACGCTGCCTTTTATGTTTCGCTTAATGACATTTATTAGCGTAATGATTCAAGAGCGAGAACAAGCAAATCTTAATTTTAACCGCCAACAATATGCGTTAGATAAACACGCTATCGTAAGCATTACTGATAAAGCTGGACGGATTACTTATGCAAACGAAAAGTTTTCGACGATTAGCGGCTACTCTCTAGACGAGTTAATAGGACAAAATCACAATGTATTAAATTCAGGGGTGCATTCGAAAGAGTTTTTTATCGATATGTGGCGAACAATTAGCAGTGGTCATCCGTGGGAATCCAGAATTTGTAATCGTTCAAAATCGGGAAATCTGTATTGGGTTCAATCGACCATTGTGCCTTCCTTTGATATAGAAGGACGGATTGAAAGCTATATTTCACTCCGCACAGATATTACATTGCAAGTTGAAATGGAGCATATAAAAGAGCAAGAGAGTGAATGGAATAGAACTATTTTAAATAATTTAGGCGAAGGAATTTGCACGATTGATTTCAAGGGAAATCTTACTTATTTAAATAGTGAAGCTGAAAAAATGTTGGGGTGGATGCTGGAAGATATTAAAGGGAAGCCGATTCATGCAATTATCCATTATCAAAAAAACGACTATTTGCCATTAGCATTTTCAGAGTGTCCTATTTCGATAAGTATGAGAAATAATGAGATTTATCGGACTGAAGATGAAATATTTTTTCGACAAAATGGTACTCAGATTCATGTCAGCATGATTGCTGCACCATTATTTGATAACCAAAAATTAATGGGGGCTGTCGTATGTTTTCGTGATGTTAGCCAACAAAAAATGATTAAAGAGCAGCTCACAAAAGCGAAAGAAAATGCGGAACAAACTTCACGTTTAAAATCGGATTTTCTTTCAACAATGAGTCACGAAATCCGCACGCCAATGAATGGCATTATCGGCATGACAGATTTGTTATTCGACACGAAGTTAGATGAAGAACAACTCGAATTTGCGAATATCATTAAAACATCATCACAAACATTATTAACCATTATCAATGATATTTTGGATTTCTCTAAAATTGAAGCTGGAGAATTACAAATTGAATTAACGGAATTTTCATTACAGCAGGTATTGGAAGGCAGTGCAGATGTTGTTGCAACAAAGGCTTACGAAAAATCATTGTCGCTTATGACATTTATTGATCCTGTCATTCCAAAAAAAGTGATGGGCGATCCGACACGATTACGTCAGGTTTTACTGAATTTTTTGAGTAATGCCGTTAAATTTACCGCCAGAGGTTCAGTTCATCTCAATGCAAAATTAGTTAATAAAACTGATGACACCATCAAAATTCGTATAGAAATTATTGATAGCGGCATCGGTATTTCACTCGAAACACAAGAAAATTTATTCCAACCTTTTTCACAAGCAGACAGTTCAACCACGCGGAAATATGGCGGTACAGGTTTGGGATTATCAATTTCTAAACGCTTAGTTGAATTGATGAATGGTGAAATTGGATTAGAGAGTAAATTGGGAATGGGTTCAACATTTTGGATTGAATTGCCTTTTCAAATTAAACAGCAAAAAAACAATGCCTTAATTGGATCTTTAAGTGAAAAACGGATTTTAGTGGTTGGTAAAAACACGGGGCATCATGACATTTATTTAGCATATTTAAGTGCGTGGGGATTTTTAATTAATACCACTGATAACGCCGATGAAATGTTATATATTCTCGAGGAAGCCGTATCTCTCCAGCTAAATTATGATGTAGTGTTGTTAGCAGAATTAAGTGTTGATGAAATTTTGATAATGATTCAGCAAATTCATGCTAAAGAAAATTTGAAAAATTTGCCCATTATCGCCTGTCAAGAAGCTATAGATACCAATTTAAAACGCCAACTTATTGAAAGTGGTATTGCCAGCGTATTAGTTAAGCCAGTTAAACAATTAGCTTTGTTTGATGCGATTGTTGCGATTTTACACCCAGAAGAATCGAAAATAGTAGAAGAGCGTCCAGCGATTGCAAACGACTGCCAGAGCTTATTACAGCGTGAACATTTGATTTTGCTAGTTGAAGATAATTTAGTGAATCAACAAGTTGCCAAATATATTTTGCAAAAATTGGGTTATATCATTCATATCGTCAATAACGGAAAAGAAGCGGTTGATTCTTTAGAAACGCTACCTTATTCGTTGGTGTTAATGGATTGTCAGATGCCGATTATGGATGGTTTTGAAGCGACGCATGCTATCCGCCAACGCGAACAAGATTCTAACGGAAGGCATATTCCAATTATAGCAATGACGGCAAATGCTGTTGATGGCGATAGAGAGCATTGTTTGGAATCAGGAATGGATGATTATGTTTCGAAACCAATTAGCATGAGTATTTTGTCTGAAGTCTTAAAAAAATGGCTGCCAGAAATAAAAAAAGAATCTTTAAGAACAATGATAACAGAAGAAAATTTAATTCAGTCCGAAGCTGAAGAACCGATTGAAATGAGTCGGCTGAATGATTTATTTGACGGTGATGAAGAAATTATTACGGAAGTATTAGGTATTTTTTGTGATTCACTCCCACCATTAAAATTAAAACTTGCCATTGCTGTTGAGCAAAAAACGCCCAATGTTAAAGCGGTAGCACATGAAATAAAAGGGGCATCTTATAATGTTGGAGCAATTATTTTAGCAGCATTAGCAGAACAACTTGAGGTCGTTGCAGTTCAACAAAGCTGGGTAGAAATTGAGTATTTAGCCGCTAAAATTCAAACCGAATTAAATCGCGTAGAACGATTTATTAACCGATATTGAGATCGATAGGTGTCAAGCCAATTGTCGCTTTTTAAACTAGACATCTTTCCTAAATAAAGCCACGAATTAAAAGGGTTTGGTAAAATACTGATAACTCTAAAACTGTCAATTTTACACAACTAAAATATGAAACCTTATTCAAAAATAAAGTAACTACTCAGCCCCTTGCAAAAATCCGAGAATTCAAGCACATTATCGAGTATGAAAAACCTCTCTGATTTGACTCATGCAGATAAAGACAAGCTGATTACTGATTTGTACGAGC
>CAINDC010000158.1 GCA_903847275.1 uncultured Pseudomonadota bacterium | reverse complement strand
GCATGGTGGATAACTGATAATGTCGAGTCAATGTTGAGGCTTCGAGTTGTTAGAGCCAATGATGATTGGCAAGAATACTGGAGTAGTTCAGTCGCGGCGTAACTGTTATGGAATTCCCCCACACTTTTAATCGCACCCGTAGTGAAAGGACGGTTTTAAAGAAACTCATGAATACAAATAAACAAAAAATAGATTTTTCATCTTTTGGTGATGCAATCTGCCAACTCGAAAAAAGCATTGGTTTTGCTACGTCTGAAATGGCAGAAAACGATGATGATTTATTTGAACAATTTCGTAATTCAGTGATTCAATGTTTTGAATTTACTTATGAACTTAGTCATAAAATGCTGGCGCGTTATCTTGAAGAAACTGCCGCAAATCCTGAAGAAATTGATTTAAGTACCTTTCAAAACATTATTCGCATTGGTAATGAAAAAGGTTTGTTGCGTTCGGATTGGTCAGAATGGCGCGATTATCGTCAAGCACGAACCAACAGCAGTCACACTTACAACCGAAGTAAAGCCGAAGCGGTTTATGAAATTTCTTTCGACTTTTTAGATGAAGCGAAATACTTGTATCAACAATTGGTTGAGAGAAGCGGGAAACATGACGAAGATTGATTTGAATTCTCATGACTTGAAAGTGGTTTGCGAAATTTTAAAAAATTACGCGAGTGATTACACGGTTTTGGCATTTGGTTCGCGTGTCAAAGGCAATGCGAAAAAGTATTCAGATTTAGATTTGGCGATTATGACGCAACAGCCGTTGTCATTTTCAAAAATGGCAATCATCAAAGAAGCCTTTGATGAATCCGATTTACCAATTCGAGTTGATGTTGTTGATTGGGCAGAAACGAGTGAGACCTTTCGGAAAATTATTGAGCAAGACAAAGTGGTGATTCAAGAAAAATTGCTACCCGAATCTCAAAAAAACCTAAAAGCCAGATGACATTCATGATGGCACTACATTTGCTGATAAAAAATAAAAATAAAACCCGAATACTTAAAACATGAAAAAACCATTACCAAAATCATTTGCAAAAAAGACAGTTGGCGCACAGCCATCACAAGCAGATACCAATCGTTTAATCGAATTATTTAATCAAAATAAAAACGATGAACTCGAACAAGCTGCACGGGCATTACTTAAAAAATACCCGAAACATGGTTTCACTTGGAAAGTATTAGGTGCGGTTTTACAGCGTTTAGGAAAGTTAGACGAATCTTTGGAAGCCAAAAAGAAATCGTCAGAACTTTTGCCACAAGACGCAGAAGCGGCTTACAACTTGGGTAATGCGTTGAACGAAGCAGGACGGTTTGATGACGCAAAAGAAAGTTATCAACGCGCTATCAAAGTTAATCCGAATTTTATCAAAGCGAATTACAACCTCGCGCTGGTTTTTAGTAAAACCAATCAAATCGAAAAAGCGATTGAACATTATCAACGTGAAATTCAAATCAATCCGACCTTTGCCGAAGCGCACAGTAATTTAGGGAATTTACTTAAAAATTCAGGCGATTTAGAAGCCGCGCAAGTCGCGTATAAAAAAGCTCTCGAAGTCAATCCGCGTTATTTGGAAGCCTACACCAATTTGCTTTATACCCTCGCGCATAATCCGAATGTTTCACCAGAGGAGGCTTTTCAAGAAGCGTTGCGGTTTGGGGAAGTTGCCTCGCAAGGCATTACGCCGATTGTGCATTCGCCTGTTGGTCGTGATCCGAATAAAAAATTGCGCGTGGCAATGGTATCGGGCGATTTTTGGAATCATGCGGTGGCGTATTTTATTGAGCCACTACTCGCGTGTTTTGATAAAAATCAGTTTGAGCTGGTCGCGTATTACAACAACACCAAAAACGATAATTTCACCGCGCGGATAAAATCGCATTTTGCCTTGTGGCGTGATGTTGCACCGCTGACGGATTTACAGCTCGCACAACAAATGTTTAATGACGGCATTGATATTGCCATTGATTTGTCGGGGCATACCGATAAAAACCGTTTGCTGACTTTCGCGTATAAACCTGCGCCGATTCAAGTTTCGTGGATTGGTTTTCCAGGTACGACGGGCTTAAAAACGATGGATTATTATCTGGTGGATAACGATTGGTGTCCTGTTGGTTTGCTTGATGATTATTTTGTTGAAAAGTTGGTTTATCTACCCAAAGCGGGAACCTTTGCTGTTCCAGAAACAGGAGTGGCGGTTGTTGATTGTCCAGCGTTAAAAAATGGTCATATAACTTTTGCAAGTTTCAACCGCACTAGCAAATTAACGCAGCAAACACTTGATTTATGGTGCAAAGTTTTAAACGAAATACCGACTTCAAAAATGATTTTGGGCAATGTTTCAGATGATTTACTACAACGACAATTAGAAAATGAATTCTCGAAACGTAGCGTTTCAGTCAATCGCTTAACGTTTTATGCAAAAAAATCGATTCCTAATTATTTAGCATTACACGGTGATGTTGATTTCATTTTAGATACTTATCCGTATTCTGGTGGAACTACAACGGGTTTTGCTCTATGGATGGGCGTACCTGTTTTAACATATGCGTGGAAAAGTTTGCCTGGAAGGCAAGGCGTAAGTATGTTGAGTTTAGCCAATTTAGAAAATGACTTTGTGGCTCAAACGCCAGAGGAATTTTTACAAATGGCAAAAATGTGGACTGATAATGTAACTAGATTACAAGAGTTGAGATATAAGTTGCGTGGACGATTACAAACTGCAACAAAATCTAAACCAGAAAATGTTGTCATTGGTTTAGAAAAAGCTCTAAAAGGTATGTGGCAAAATTTTTGTGGCGGCAATTCAGCTAAAAGTTTTATTGTTGAAAATCCATCTTTAGAGCAATAAAAATGAATGAATTCAAAAACAAAAAAGCCTTATTAGTTGATACCAATTTTTCAGCGATTCCGATTTATGAATATCTGGTTTCATTAGGAATGACAGTTTATGTTATTGGACGTAATCCCGATGACTTTATGGCAAAGAGTATTCAAAACTATATTCAAATTGATTACTCCGATCTCAACGTCTTAAAACAAACCATTTCAGAATTGAACATTGATTATGTGATTCCTGGTTGCAATGATTATTCTTATGAAATTTGCTCGCATTTAACAGGTGAATCTTATTTGATAAACGTGGATGACTTTGAAACCACTAGCACGCTGTTAAATAAATCAAAATTTCGCCATTTTGCACTGTTGCATCAATTGCCTGTTCCACAGATTTTTACATTAGAAACCGTTAATCAAGCCGATTGTTCGTTGATTGTAAAACCTGTTGATGCGTTTAGCGGCAAAGGCATTACTCAAATTGCTATACCCGATTTTTCAAGTATTCAAACGGCTATTGAAACCGCTAAATTTTATTCTCGTAATGGTGAAGTGATTATTGAAGAATTTGTCGAAGGACAACTTTATAGTCATTCGGCTTTTTTAACAGATCAAAAAATTAACCAAGATTTTATTGTTGAAGAATACGGCTCGGCAAATCCTTTTGTTGTAGATACCAGTTTTGTAAAAACAGATTTCCCCATTCATTTATTGCAACAAGTTAGGCAAAGCATTGAAAAAATCGCCCAGTTACTCAATTTAAAAGATGGTTTGATTCATACACAATTTATTTGCAGCGAGCAAAAAATTTGGCTAATTGAAATCACGCGCCGCTGTCCTGGTGATTTGTATAGCCAATTGATTGAACTTTCTACTCGTTATCCTTATGCCGCCAATTACGCAATGTCATTTATTGGACAACCATTGAAAACTGAATCTTCAAATAATCAAACGAAGTCAATTATTCGACACACTATCACGCAACAAAAAACAGGTGTTTTCTACAATCTTTCATTTCAACAGCCATTAAACATAGCACGTTATATTTCAATTGCGACAACGGGCGATTTGCTCAAACCCAGCCCAAATGGACGAGTAGGCATCTTATTTGCCGAAGTAAATTCCGAAGAACAAAAAATGTCATTAACAAACGCTTTCCTTGAAAGAAATGTTTATCAAGTTAATTTTATTGCTAGCACCGAGACGACAGCGTGACCACAAAAAAACGAACACTTAAATTAGGGATTATTGGCGGAGGTATTGATTCTGCTGTGGGCTATACGCACCTTATTGCGTCACAAATGGATCACCGTTGGCAAGTTGTCGCAGGGTGTTTTAGTCGCCGCGAAGAAATCAACACGCAAACCGTTGAATCATGGAATTTAGAACACATTCGTTTGCATTCTGATTGGGAAACGCTCTTAGAAAAAGAACAAAATCAAATTGATGCGGTCGCTATTTTGACCCCCACGCCACAGCATAAAATGATGGTAATCAAAGCTCTTTCTTTGGGATATGCCGTGATTTGCGAGAAAGCGTTAGCAAGTAATTATCAAGAAGGGTTAGAAATTTGCGAGGCGGTAAAACAACACAATGGCTTTTTAGCTGTGACGCACAATTACACAGGCTATCCAATGCTGCGGGAATTACGGTGTTTAGTGCAACAAGGAAATTTAGGAAAACTTACCCAAATTCAAATTGAAATGCCACAAGAAGGTTTTGCGCGTCTTGATGCAAAAGGCAATAAACCCGCGCCACAAAGTTGGCGTTTGCAAGATGGTGACATACCTAGTGTTTCGTTAGATTTGGGCGCACATTTGCAACACATGATTCATTACATCAGTAACGAAAATCCCAGTTCGTTGATTGCCGACCAACATAGTTATGGTTGGTTTGCAGACATTATTGATGATGTTTCGTGCATTGCTCGTTATCCAAGCGGCATGAAATCCGATATGTGGTTTGGAAAATCTGCGATTGGTTATCGCAATGGTTTGAAAATCAGAGTATTTGGTACAGAAGGCAGTGCTGAATGGTATCAAATGGAACCTGAAGTTTTATTTGTCCATGACGTGCAAGGTAATAAAAAATGGGTGGATAGAGCCGCAGATGTTCAGTTGGCATCCGAATTGCGTTATAACCGTTTTAAATCAGGACATCCAGCAGGTTTTGTAGAAGCGTTTGCAAATCTTTATTACGACATTGCTGAAAAATTAGAAGATTATCAAGAAACAAAAATAGTCGATCCACATTGGACGTATGGCGCATTACAGGCAACAATCGGACTTAATGTGTTAGAGACAATGAATCATTCAGTAAAAGAACAGAAATGGTTATGTATCTGACATATATAAAATGAAAAGAGTAACCTGTTAATAAGATTAAATAATTTACTGAGATGAATCATGCAACCACTATTATCTATATTTACACCAACACATTATTCAGATGCCAAGCATTATGCAAGCCTTATGAATCTTATTGCTATCGGAGAAGAATTAAAAGAAGTTGAAGTGATTATTTCGGATAATTCAGGGAAGATTGAGAAACATAATTTCTTAAAAAATTTTGAAGCAAAGAATGTGAAAATAATCACAGGTGAAATGGATGACAACTATCACTTTGCACTGAAAAATACTACTGGGGAATATGTGTTGCCATGCGGTGATGATGATTTTGTTTTTTCAGCAGGGATAGCTGCGATTTTAGAGCAGATAAAACAAGACAAAGCATCAAATAATCTAAAAAATGGTTATACGGGAGTTTTTTGTAACAAGCATAGTAGACTGAACGACTTTTTTAGAATTGATGGTATTGGTGAAGATTTAATCTCGGAAAGAGTAGCAGGATGGATAAAGTGCTTACCTAAAGGAAATCCTATTTTTCATTCTGTAATGAGAAGGGATTCGGCACTGCAAACATGGGATTTTTGGTTTAATCAATTACCTAATCCACAGGCATATCAAGACCAATTAGCAACCCTGTATTTTGTGTTATTGGGTTCTACTAGTTTTGTAAATCAATCATATTTCATGTATGAAGCAACTAATTGGGGAAATGTAGAAAATATGATAAATAGCGAAATAAAATATATGCTGAAATCTAAATCTGATAATCACGCCCCTTTATCATATTTGATTTTGCAACGGCTTGAATTAGCAGTGACTGGCTTTTTTTTAATCAAATCAAAACGTTTTGATTCACCAGAGGATGATAAACAAAAAGCAGCAACGATTTGGTTTTTAAGATGGTATGAGTTATGGAAACAACAATCTATTAGGTTTTATATGGACATAAAAGTTATCAAAGAATGTCCATATTTTTTAGATGTGTTGGTAGTTGTAGATAAATATAAAAACCTAACGGAATTATCACCTAACAACATATTACAAGACATGGCTGATATTTTGCAGAAATTCAATAATAAAGGTGATGAGTATTTACAATTCTGGCATTCAGTTTAGCAAAATATGAAAGCAGTTATCTTAGCAGGCGGTTTAGGAACACGAATCAGTGAAGAAACCCATTTAAAGCCCAAACCTATGATTGAAATTGGTGGTAAGCCAATTTTGTGGCACATTATGAAAGTGTATTCTGCACATGGAATCAATGATTTTATTGTGTGTTGTGGTTATAAAGGCTACGTCGTAAAAGAGTATTTTGCCAACTATTTTTTGCATACCTCAGATGTTACGTTTGATATGAAAAATAATCGCATGGAAGTGCATGAACAGCACGCTGAACCTTGGCGCGTGACCTTAGTTGACACGGGCGACGATAGTATGACGGGGGGAAGACTAAAGCGTGTTGCAAACTATGTTTGTAATGAGGAAGCGTTTTGTTTTACTTACGGAGATGGCGTGGCAGATGTTGATATTGGCGAGTTAATAAAATTTCATCAAAGTCACGGAAAACTGGCGACCTTAACAGCCGTTCAACCTGCGGGACGTTATGGTGCTTTAGATTTGCGAGATAAAAATGCCGTAGGCGGATTTATAGAAAAACCGCAAGGTGATGGTGGTTGGGTCAATGGCGGCTTTTTTGTTTTATCGCCAAAATGTTTAGATTTGATTGCCGATGATTCAACGTCCTGGGAAGTAGAACCACTTAATATACTTGTTGAAAATGAACAGTTAGTTGCCTATCAACATCATGGTTTTTGGCAGCCAATGGACACATTGCGCGATAAAAACCATTTGGAAGAACTGTGGCAAACACGTCAAGCACCCTGGAAAATCTGGAGCTGAGTATGTTTATGGGGGAAAATTCAAATTTTTGGCTAGGTAAGCGAGTTTTTTTAACGGGTCACACAGGTTTTAAAGGAAGTTGGTTGTCATTATGGTTGCAGTCAATGGAAGCTGAAATAAAAGGCTATGCCCTTAATCCACCAACCGAAACGAATTTATTTACAGTGGCGAAAGTCGGTGAACAAATGGAATCGGAAATCGGCGATATTCGTGATTTAGAATCGTTGACGAAAAGCATGAGAGCTTTTAATCCTGACATTGTCATTCATTTAGCCGCACAACCTTTAGTTCGTTATTCTTATCAAGCTCCTGTTGAAACCTACAGCACCAACGTCATGGGAACAGTAAATGTGCTAGAGGCGGCGCGAAAATGCCGAAATCTCAAAGCCATTGTGAATATCACAACCGACAAATGTTACGAAAATAAAGAATGGTTGTGGGGGTATCGAGAAGACGAGGCAATGGGTGGTTTTGATCCGTACAGTAGCAGTAAAGGTTGCTCCGAATTGGTGACTGCCGCTTATCGGCAATCTTTTTTTCAAAATGCGGGTGTTGGTTTAGCGTCAGCAAGAGCTGGTAATGTTATCGGAGGCGGTGATTGGTCAAGTGATCGCCTTATTCCCGACATTTTAAAAGCATTTGAAAATAACGAACCTGTGATTATTCGCAACCCGAACTCTATTCGACCTTGGCAACATGTTTTAGAACCACTTTCAGGTTATTTAATGCTTGCACAAGCATTGTATGAAAACCCATCGGATTATGCTGAAGGTTGGAATTTTGGTTCTAACGATGATGACGCAAAAACGGTGCAGTTTATTGTTGAGTGTTTAGCGGCTGTTTGGGGCGATAATGCCCATTGGATACTCGATGCAAAAAATAATCCGCATGAGGCGCATTATTTAAAATTAGACAGTTCAAAAGCAAAAGCTCATTTAGCGTGGCAGTCTGCATGGCGGTTGCAAGACGCATTAGAAAAAACTGTTCAATGGCATCAAAATTTTTTAAGTGGTACAGATATGAAATTCGTTTCGCTCTCGCAAATTAAAGCCTATCAACAAGGCAAACAGGAAGCATAAAAGATGCGTTTATCTAAACATGAATGCACGGTGATCAAATCACAAGTTCAAAATATTTTTGGACAGGAAGCACAAGTGTTTTTGTTTGGTAGCCGCGTTGATGATTTAAAAAAAGGGGGCGACATTGATTTGTTTATCAAAATTTTTGATCAGTCTGATTTATTTACTAAAAAAATCAGATTTTTGGCGCGAGTCAAAAAGTTTTTAGGTGAACAAAAAATTGATGTGGTTTTTAATCAAAACGATCAACGACTAATTGAAAAAGAAATACAAAAATGGGCAATTCCTCTTTAATTTATCAAGAAAAACTAAAACTCGCATTGCAAGAGAGTCAAATTCATTTACAAAGAATGGATATTGCTTTTGAGGAATTAAAGAAACGCTATTCCTTTCCCCTTCAAATGGCGAAATTTTCAATGTTACTTGAAGATAATACGGATGTGGCATTTGCTGATCAAATTATCTATCGCTATTCAAAAGCGCAAGATTGTATGGGGGCAAAATTATTTAAAGCCTTTATGCAATATCAAGGTGAAAATGTAGATAAACCATTTCGAGATATTTTAAATTTATTAGAGAAATGGCAATTATTAGAAGTTGAAGAATGGTTTGTATTGCGTGAAATTCGTAACGAAATAGCCCATGACTATGAAAATGATTATTCAAAAGCGTGCCAAATACTAAACAGCATTGAGCAATCACGCACTGAGTTATGGAAAATTTTTAACGAAATACAAAATAAAACTAAGGAGGATTTATGCAAGCAGTAAAAGCACTTTATAAACAAGGAAATGTTCAGTTATTAACGCCTATTGTCGGTTCGGTGTAGTGAGGCGGAGTTATTCATTATGGTGTTAGATAAAAATACAAAATCGGACGGTATCGCCAAATCATTTCGAGTAGTCACGTCTAATGCTGAACAAGATTTTCAAGCAATAGGCATGAATCAATTTTTTGATACCAAAGATGACAATAACGTTGATTGGGAGAACGTGTTTGATGTTAAGTCTCGGTGATATATGTAGGACAGCTAGCAACTCTCATATTCAATCTGACGAACGTGTGAGTAGTTTTAATATAACGAATTTACCACTGTCAGGCTTAAAACTGGTTAATCGCAAACGTTTAGGCGATCAGCGCGGGTTTTTATCACGTTTGTTTTGTGTAGAAGAATTGGCGGCAGTTGGATGGTCAAAACCGTTCAAAAGCAAAAATGCGTTTGAGCTGGCAACCCACATGGCGACTATCACTATCACAAACACTTGAAAAAATTATTTTATGGCATCAAGCATGGTTAGCGGGTGAGAATATGCGTGACTTTTGTTTGCAAGAAATTGAATTGTATACGCAAGAGGGTAGCGGCGGCGGGTAAGTAACAGTTAATGTCAGGTATCGGGTATAACTTAATAGGTAAAATTTATGAAGAAAGCAATAATTACTGGCGCGACAGGTTTGGTTGGTGCTGCAGTCGCTAAGCATTTTTCTTCGCTTGGTGTTGATGTGCTGTGCTTGGGCAGGCAGGCGTTGAACCAAGAAGATGTCAGTAGACATTTTGGTGTAAATGCAAGTTATCTCAAACTAGCGATGAAGGATATTGAGTCTTTAGTGGAACAGGTTGATTTGATAAATTGGTCACCAGGTTCAGAATGTGTATTTTTTAACTTCGCTTGGCAGGGTCACAAAAAGTTAACAGATGGCAGTTTTGAAAAACAATTAAATAATGCCATTCATTCGGCAGAATCAGTGCGATTTGCGAAAAAATTGGGTTGTATTAAATTCGTTAATGTGGGAACGCTTGAAGAGACCATGATTGAAAAATTTATGGAGGGGGGGGGGAATTCTCTTTATCATTCTAAGCAAATAGATTATGCCTTGGCAAAATTAGCATCTAGGGATATGTGCAAGATGATCGCATATCTTGAAAAGATTGATTATGTTCACACTCGCTTGTCAGTTCCATTAGCATCCAATTTATCGAGAGGCACTTATATTGCGGAAACTTTGAAAAAAATTGCTGAAGGCAAGCCTTACGATGAGCCTTCAAACAAGCAGTTATTTGACATCGTATTTATCGAAGATGTGGCGCAGGCTTATTATCTAATTGGACTAAAAGGAAAAAATAAAGCAGATTATTTTATTGGCACATCAAAACCCGCTACATTAGAACAATATTTTAAAAAACTTTCATACCTCGTAAATGATAGCAGTGTAGAAGAATTAGACATTGATGTTGCAATTGATGATGATGCTGAACTTTTCGATACAGAACCACTTTGTCAAGATACTGGTTTTGTCGTTTTAACTAAATTTGAAGACATGATAAAACACTTATGAAAAAAGCCATAGTATCGGGAGCTACAGGCTTCATTGGGTCGTCCTTTGTTCAGTATTTGGTAAATGCTGATATTAAAGTCTTGGCTCTAGGTAGAAAAAAGATTGATGACGTATCAGATGAAAGGCGTAGAAAACTCGAACAAGCGCAATATCTTAAATTGAATATGAACGAAATTTCTCTTTTAGGGGAAGAACTATCGAAAATAGATTGGGAGACTGGGGATGATTGCGTTTTTTTCAATCTAGCTTGGGGAGGAGAAAATACTCTCTCAGACTTGAATATAGCTGCACAACTCAGAAATGTAGCATGGTCAGTATCTGCTCTTGAAATTGCCAAAAAAGTCGGTTGTAGTCGTTTTATTCAGATTGGCACAATGGAAGAGGCTTTTACGCAAAAGTATCTTGAGCTAGATTATCATAAAAACAATCAATACAACCGTCATGTTGTTTACTCAGTGGCAAAAATGCAGGCAAAAAAAGCACTTAGAATCAAAGCATTGCAGCTAGGCATAGATTACATATATGTGTTGCATTCACATGTAATGGGACCAGATGATGACAAGGATTCGTTTCTTCAGGTCACATTACAAAAACTGATTTGCGGTGACGAATTGGTTTTTTCTACGGGGGAACAATATTTTGATGTGATTTCTGTAGCCGATTGTTCTTTAGGTTATTATCTCATTGGTAAAAATGGTAGGTTTGGACAGGAATATTGGGTGGGATCAGGAGATCCGAAGCGTTTAAGAGAGTATGTTGAACGTATGTACAACTTATTTCCCTCAAAAGCCAAAATGCAATTTGGTAAGTTTCCATACAATGACATTGTGTTAGATAAGGATGTGTTTTCGATTAGTAATCTTACGAGAGATACGGGTTATAAGCCTACGATGACGTATGAACAGACAGTAAAAAATTTACATGGTTATCTTTTGAATCATGCTAAAAACAACCATTAAAAATAGGATTATCATGACAAAATTAATTTCATTACGAGGTACTTCCGAATGCCGTGCTTGTGGATCGCAGGAACTTGAAAGTGTGTTAGACCTTGGTGTGCAACCTTTACCCTCAGAATATGGTCACTCTGCTAATGATGTGCTAGATGTTTTCCCATTGCACATGCGTATTTGCAAATGCTGCGGACTAGGTCAATTGGGTGAGTATGTATTGCCAGAGCGAATTTTTCACCATGCGTATCCGTATCTTTCTTCTGCTAGTTCTACATGGGTTGAACACGCAAGGAAGTACGCTGTTGACATGAAAAATTTGCTCGGTCTCGATTCACAGAGCCTTGTCATCGAGTTAGCTAGCAACGATGGCTATTTACTTTCGGCGTTTCAAAAATTAGGCATTACTGTGCTCGGCATAGAACCTGCTGATAATGTTGCTTCAATTGCTCGTGCGGCAGATGTGCCTACGCTTACCGAATTTTTCGGGGCTTTAACCGCAGAAAAAATCTTGTCTATACATGGACATCCAAGACTCATCGTTGCAAACAATGTATTTGCACACATTCCTGATATGCACGACTTCATGAAGGGTATATCGATACTTGCTGACAGCAAAACAATAATTACTATTGAAAATCCTTCTTTTGCAGTGTTATTACAGGAGACGCTGTTCGATACTATTTATCACGAGCATTACTCTTACTTAACTGCTCACTCGGTTAGGGTAGTCGCACAGGCTCATGGGCTTGAGCTAGTCCATGTAGATCAGTTATCAACACACGGTGGTTCAAATAGATATTGGCTAAGCAGTTCAAAGACAATTGACGATACAGTTAATGCCACACTGGAAACTGAAAAACGTGCTGGTTTGTTTGACTGTCATGAATGGGAGGCATTCGCTACTCGTTCCAGAAGATCCATTGAAGGGCTTCGGGAATGGTTTCTTGAACGTAAGCAAAATGGTGATACCGTAGTCGGGTACGGTGCTGCACACAAAGGCAATACCTTCCTAAATGCAGTAGGCGAAGCATCCAAAACATTAGCTTATGTTGTAGATGCTAGCAAGGAGAAACAAGGAAGGTTTCTACCTGGTTCACAGGTACCTGTCTTAGCACCAGAGCAACTTGCTTCTGGTCAACCTAGCGATGTACTAATCCTACCTTGGAACATCGCTCCAGAAATTGCTGAGCGAATCAAGCAATTAACCCCCAACGCTCGTATCTGGGTCGCACAGCCTATGATGCGTCAAATTTTTTAGGGGTTTACAACTTATGAAACTTGAATTAACGCCCATTGAGGGGTTATTTATTCTACATCGACCTGTACGCAGAGATGAACGCGGTTTTTTCAGTCGCATCTTCGGTGCCGATGAAATAGCTGAAGCTGGTAGACCTACGCAAGCGGTTCATGTAAACACATCTACATCCATTGAAGTAGGAACATTGCGTGGCATTCATTTTCAGTACCCGCCACATGCAGAGGCAAAAATTGTTTCATGTGCATCTGGTGCAATTTGGGATGTTGGTATTGATTTACGACCAAATTCACCAACAAGGTTTCAGTGGTATGGCACAAAGTTGACTCCTGAAAATGGTGTTAGCATGGTCATTCCAGAAGGTTTTGGGCATGCATTCATCACTTTAGAAAAAAACTCGACGGTTGTCTATGTCGTTTCTACAGCTTATGCTTTAAGCCATGAATCAGGTGTCCGTTTTGATGATCCAACACTAAAAATAGATTGGCCAATCGAGCCTACGGTGATTTCGGAAAAGGATCGTGCTTGGGGACTGATAGAACATCGTATGGATGAGATTGACACGGGTTTTAGCAATTTTTGCAACAAAGATGCTGTTTGATGTGATGAACAACATGACACAATATGCTGACACGCTTGGTTTTAAAGCAGGTTAAAATGACAAAGAAAGAACGCATTTATTACACCAAACCCTCAATTTCAGAATTAGAAGTTGAATATGCGACCGACGCGGCAAGAAATGGCTGGGGGGACCGTTGCTATGAATATATCAATCGTTTTGAGCAACTTTTTAAGCAACATCTAAATGTAGAACATGCTATTGCCACATCGAGTTGTACGGGCGCAATGCACATGGGATTATCTGCGCTTGGAATTGGCTTAGGCGATGAAGTTATATTGGCTGATACGAATTGGATAGCAACCGCAGCTCCAATTACTTATTTGGGGGCAAAACCTGTTTTCGTGGATATTTTGCCCGATTCTTGGTGCATTGATCCTATTCAGGCAGAAGCAGCTATTACTTCAAAAACAAAAGCAATTATCGCCACGCATCTTTACGGAAATTTGTGTGATATGGATGCTTTGCTTGCTATTGGTCAAAAATACAATATCCCAATTATCGAAGATGCCGCAGAAGCAATAGGCTCTGTTTATCATGGCAAGCGTGTTGGTTCTATAGGACGTTTTGGTGTTTTTTCTTTTCATGGAACAAAAACATTGACTACAGGCGAAGGAGGAATGTTTGTTACAAACGACAATCAACTTTACGAAACGGTTTTAACATTAAGTAATCATGGTCGAGCTCGGAATCAAACTAAACAGTTTTATCCTGACATAATTGGCTTTAAATATAAAATGTCAAATATCCAAGCTGCGATTGGATGCGCTCAAATGGAACGAATTGATGATTTAATTTCACGAAAACGGGAAATTTTAGCTTACTACCGTCAACAATTAGCACATCTTTCTTTTATTCAAATCAATCCAGAACCAGAAAATACAATAAACGGTGCTTGGATGCCCACGGTTGTTTTTGATGCTTCTACAGGTATTATTCGAGAAAAGTTGCAAGAGACTTTCCTAGCAGAGAACATTGATGCTAGGTTTTTTTTCTATCCTTTGTCTGGTTTATCCATGTTTGAATCAAAGTTAAGTAATCATAATGCTTGGGATATTCCAACGAGGGCAATCAATTTGCCGAGTTATCATGACATGAATAAAAATGCTATCGACAAGATTGTAATTGTTATTTTCCATGCTATTGGGAAAAAAATATGAAATATTATTTTTTAGGCGCATCGAATCCCGAAACAATTAGAATGATTAATGCTGTTCAGCGAGTAGAGCCTTTTAACATTGGTGGTTTTATTGATAATGATCCCTCAAAAAAAGGAAGTAGTTTTTTTGGTTTCCCAGTATTAGGAGGATTTGAGGTACTAGATGAGATTATTGACAGCGAGTCAAGGTTCGTTAATTTAATAACACGAAACGCTATATTAAGACACCAGACAACTAGAGTATTGCTTAGCAAAGGAGCTATTTTAGCGAATTTTATTCATCCATCAGTCGATTTAACCATGGTAAAAATAGGGTGTGGAAATTATATACAAGAAGGCGTGATTATACAGGCTGGGGTGAAAATTGGAGACAATTGCAGCGTTCATATGGGAGCATTAATTGGTCATGAAACAATGATTAATGATGACACCTTTATTGCCCACGCGGCTAGTATATCAGGATGTTGCAAAATTGGGCAAGGCTGTTTCATCGGAACTAATGCGACGATTTTTCCTAGAGTAACTATTGGAAACTGGTGTACCGTTGGAGCAGGTTCAGTCGTTCGAAAAAGTGTGGCAGACTGTTCTGTTGTTGTGGGAAACCCTGCCAAATTACTAATGAAAAATAATATAAATCAAATTTGAAGGAGTAATGACATGAAAATCTCTGTTATTGGAACTGGCATAATGGGAAAGTCCATTGTGTCATATTTATCTCTCTTTGAATCGGTAAAAGAAATTTGCTGGCTTGGCTCTAATGTTGACAGAGCGCAATCTGAGTTTAGTTCAATGTCTCGAGTTTTAAAGAGAATCGTAAGAAAGCAAGGAGGAGATTCTGTTAGTTCAATACAGAAGATTGTTCCTGTAAATCAATTTTTATCTCTTAAGGAATCTAGTCTTGTTATAGAAACAGTTACCGAAGATTACGAAATAAAAAAAAATGTTTTCAATAATCTGAATAATGTCATCGATTCTAGCGTAATTTTAGCTAGTAACACTTCTTCTATTTCAATTACTCGGTTAGCATCGAATGTAGAGAATCCTGCAAGGGTAATTGGTGTTCATTTTTTCAATCCTATTGAAATAATGGAATTGGTGGAAATTGTAGCTGGACATCATACATCTCAAGAGACAGTAGACTGGATTAAAAAGTTTTTGTTGTACATACAAAAAAAACCAATTTGTTTGAATGAAACTCCTGGTTTTATTGTCAACAGAATGATGATTCCCATGATTAACGAAGCTGTTACACTTCTCGCAGAAGGTGTGGCTATCAGAGAAGATATTGACAATGCCATGAAATATGGCGCAAATCACCCGATTGGTCCTCTTTCTCTATCTGATTTAATTGGTAATGATGTTGTTTTATCAATCATGGAAACTTTGTTTTATGAAACTAATGACCCTAAATATAGACCCCATCCCTATTTAAAAAAAATGGTTCGAGCTGGATGTCTAGGTAGAAAAAGCAAAAAAGGATTTTATTCATATTAATTTGGTAGTGCTAAGCAAGTATGTAGCACAACCCCTTTTTGAACGATGTGATTTTCTAAATGCCACTAAAAATCAATAGTTCATGATTGTCAAAAATTGAAATCAGGAAGTTATTTTGACTGAATCCTTAGCCAACCAACATATTTCATGAAAGAGAAAATCCATGTTTGAAAACTTACCCAACACCTTTAAAACGTTTCACGATTCTGTACTTTTTAATTCCGTACAGGCTCTTAAATTAAATCGGCATTTTGATAATTTTGATGCAGCGCGATTCAATTATGACGGTCAAGACCATTCCAAAGAATTTAACACGGGATTGCACGCCTTTTATTTTGATTGGTTTTTTAAAAATTCCATCAGTCTATTCACGGCTTATTCATTGCTTAACAATGAATCCTCAAAAAGGCTATTTCTTCATTTGATTGCTTATCGCTTAGGCGGGCATTTGAGCGTGAAAATTCCTGTTGCATTTGCAGGTAAAGAAACCGAATTAGCCGAATACATATCGTTTGAAAAACACACGCCTAGCCAGCTTCCTACAACGGGGATGTTTGGAAAATTAAATCACTTCGATTTTGAATATAAAAATCATCGTTATGTTGCGGACTGTCTTGGTTTGGCACACTGTCTTGTTTATGGACAGTATTTTTATTCACAAGATGGCATCATCGTTGAGCCAGAAACGGGCGATTATGTTATCGATGGTGGCGCGTGTTTGGGTGATACCGCGCTGGTGTTTTCAAATGCGGTGGGTGAAAACGGACACGTTTATTCGTTTGACCCCGTAAAAGAACATCTTGAAATTCTCGCTTACAACATCGCGCAATTTCCCAATAAAAACGTTCAAGCCATGCCGTTTGGTTTATCGAATAGAGATGTTATCGCCGAGCCAATTATTTTAGGTGGTTACGGTCCAGGCTTTAATTCAAACAATCATAAAGTGCCACTGCGTTCAATTGATAGTTTGGTCAATTCTGGGCAAATCGAAAAAGTGGATTTTATAAAACTTGATGTAGAAGGCGCGGAAATGGATACGCTTCGCGGCGCACAACAAAGCATTGAACGCTTTAAACCGAAATTAGCTATTTCGCTTTATCACAAACCTGATGATTTGTTTGAAATTATTTTGCACATCAAAGAAAAATTCCCGTTTTATTCCTGCTACGTTGATCACTACACCATTCACAGCGAAGAAACGGTTTTGTATTGCGTGGCGTGAAAAACACAATGTTTAACAACAGACACGGAGTTAAAAATGTTACAAACAGTAGAAGCAATTTATGACCCACAAAAAGGCTTGGCATTTTCTGAAGAAATGAACATCACCACGCCAATTAAAGTTTTGGTTACATTTGTTGAGTCAAGTTCATTTTTTTCACCGATTCCAAAAGCCCCCACATTAGATGATTTGCTCGCAGGTAGCCTCAAAGAAGCATTGGTTTTAACTGATGAGGATAGAGAGTGGTTAAATTCTCCCGCAATCGGTAAAGAAATTCTATGAGCTATATTCCCGAACGTGGCGACATTATTTGGCTAAATTTTGATCCTAGCAGTGGTCGAGAAATTATTAAGCGTCGCCCTGCTTATGTCATAGCATTTAACCAGCACACGGGATTGGCATTTGTTGCCCCGATTACCAGCACTATTCGAGGAATTAAATTAGAAGTGGTGTTAGATGAAACGCTAAAAACACACGGTGCCATTTTGGTTCATCAAATTAAGTCGTTTGATTTTGCGGAACGAGAAGCTGTTTTTATAGAGCCTGTTTCTGGGCAGATTATTGAGCAGGTTAAAACGGTACTGAAAGCAATTATTGATTGATATTGCTGAAAATAGAGAAAAACCATGTTTGAGAAATTACCCAACACCTTTAAAACGTTTCACGATTCTGTACTTTTTAATTCCGTTCAAAGCGGAAGAAACGGTTTTGTATTGCAAAGTTTAGGAGGATTTAGAAATGACAAATAAGATGCGTCCATCTGTTGCCTTGCAAAATCACCGTGAAGTAATTCGTGAAATTGCACTGCGTCATCGCGTGAATAACGTTCGAGTTTTTGGTTCTGTGCTACACGGTGATGATACCGCCGAAAGTGATTTAGATTTGCTGGTTGATCCAACTCCTGAAACTACATTATTTGATATTGCAAAAATTCAAGTTGAACTGAAAAATTTATTAGGGATTGCGGTAGATGTTTTAACGCCGCGTGCATTGCCTGATAAATTTCGTGAATTTGTGATAAAGGAAGCGCAACCCGTATGAGCAAAAAAGACATTCAGCGCATTCCTGACTATTTAGAGCATATTCTCGAAGCGATAGAACGGATTCATCTTTACATCGAAGATATGACGGAAGTGGCATTTTTGGAGGATAAGAAAACGCAGGATGCAGTGATTAGAAATTTTGAAATCATGGGTGAAGCGGCTCACAATATCGAAAGTTATCATTCTGATTATGCTGACGCACATTTTGACGTACCTTGGTCAATCATGTATGTCATGCGTAACCGCGTGTCGCACGGTTATTTTAAAGTCGATTATGAATTGATTTGGCAAACGATTCATAACGATTTACTTGAATTGCATCAGCAAATTAAACAATTACTCGACACAAAATAGAGAAATACCCTGTTTGAAAACTTACCCAACACCTTGTAAAACGTTTCACGATTCTGTGCTTTTTAATTTTATTCACAGCGAAGAAACGGTTTTGTATTGCAAAGTTTAGGAGGATTTAGAAATGCCCGAAATAAGTAGATTTTTAGGAATTGTGATTTATATGTATTTCAATGAACACAATCCGCCGCATTTTCACGCTGAATATAACGAATTCAAAGTAGCAATTTCAATTGAAACACTAGGAATTATGGAAGGCAAAATGCCTTCAAAAGCACTGAGTTTAGTCATTGAATGGGCGCAAGAACATCAACAAGAATTGCTTGATGACTGGAATAGCATCAAAGCAACAGGGCAATATCACAAAATTCAACCGCTTGTATGATGCTCAGTGTTATTGATGCCAGTTATTTGGGTGATTACAAAATTGCCTTGATGTTCAATGATAAAAACACGGGCATTGCAAACTTGCATGACGTAATTTTTGATGACAACCGTGTGCCATTTTCAGAATTACGCGATGAGAACGAATTTAAAAAATTCAAAATTGAGCATGACACGCTAGTTTGGGAAAGTGGTTTGGATTTAGCACCCGAATTTTTGTTTTTCGTGGCGTTTAAAAAATCACCAGAATTTCAAAATCAATTTAAAGCGTGGGGATACCAATAAATGCTGCTTATATTGAACACCTTTAAAACGTTTCACGATTCTGTGCTTTTTAATTTTATTCACAGCGAAGAAACGGTTTTGTATTGCGTGGCGCGAGGATTGTGATTTTTTGATGCGGATTTTGTAGAAATTTGAAAATAAGATGTGGAGTAACAATTATGTCTAAAGCAGTACAAATGTCGATAAAGATGGAGCCAGAATTACACGAGCAATTTATGGCAGCAGCAGCGGCTATGCACCAACCAGCGGCACAGATTTTACGCGAACTAATGCGCTCTTTCATTGTCGGGCAAGAACGCCCCAATTTAGAAACTATCACTGCAATAAACGCTATTGAAAGCGGAGATGTGAATACTTATGCGAACGTTAATGACTTTTATCACAAGCTAGGCATCTGATAGAAATGCGTAGATTAAATACTACGAATAAGTTTGAAAAAGATGTTGAGCTTGCAAAGCGACGCGGTAAAGATATGACTAAAATTCGTATAGTCATTGATTTACTCATCAACCGCCAGTCTTTACTATCCGTTATAAGTAACATTACATTTTCATATTTAAATACCATTAAAAGAATATCAAAAGGATATTAAAAGGACATGAATTATGATTATAACGATAGGTAATACTAAAGGCGGCGTGGGTAAAACTACGTTGGCAATAAATATAGCCGCAGCTAGAGCAATGAGTGGCAGTGATGTATGGTTAGTGGATGGTGACAGGCAAGGTTCGGCTCAAATTGCTATTGGTATTCGTTCAGAATCAAATCAACATAAAGGTATAGCTTGTTCTCAGTATGTAGACGGTTCAGTTTTACGCACGCAAGTTCTGCAACAAAAATCTAAATATCAAGACATTGTAATTGACGCGGGTGGTCGTGATAGCACTGCATTAAGAGCTGCGTTAATCATTTCAGATGTTTTGTAACTACTCAGCCCCCCACCAAAATCAAAGGGCATCCACGAAAAGACGAAGTTAACGCCTCGAGCATATTGTGACCTTGTTTTTTAGCCGACGAGAGGTAGCTGCGAATCCGAAAGAATAGACGCGCACCGAAATTT
>CAINDC010000157.1 GCA_903847275.1 uncultured Pseudomonadota bacterium | reverse complement strand
TAGAAATTAAAAATTTCATTAAAAATCATGCCGTTAAGTTTTTTACTGGTTGAATAAAATCAAAATAATGACATTGTCATTATTTCTTCTAGCCCTTTATTTTCAAGGCTTATATAGCATCCACAGAGTTGAAACACCTCCTTCATATAAATTGTCATTGGATGCGCCATCAACTCAAACTCATTTTTAGTGCAGTAGCTGTTGGCAAAGGCGTTAAAGTAATGGCTAAAAATAAAATTGCACACATCATCGATAAATGTCCTGATATGGGAAAACCACACATTGCCGCATCAACTGCACCGCTCGCAAAAATCAAAATCGGCACATACAACGGCAACACTAAAACTGCCATCAACGTGCCACCTTTTCGTAAGCCAAGCGTCAATGCTACCGCAATACCTCCAATTAAACTTAAAACAGGCATTCCCAGCAATAACGTCAATAACAAAACACCAATCACATCGCTATCCATGTGCAACATTAGTCCCATTAATGGGGCGATAAATAACAGTGGCACGCTCGATAACAACCAATGTGCAGTCACTTTTGCAAGAACTAAAACCGACAACGAATGCGGTGTCATCACCATCAATTCCAAACTGCCGTCGTCGTAATCCGAACGAAATAAATTATCAATCGACATCAACGAAGCAAGCAACGCAGCTACCCAAATAATCGCTGGCGCAATACGTTTTAATAGTGTGATTTCTGCACCTAATGCCAATGGAAATAAGGTAATTACCATGACGAAAAATGCTAACGGATTAATTAACTCTGCACGATGACGATAGGCTAAAACCAAATCGCGTTTAATTACCGCGCTAAATGCTTGAAATAAAGAAGATTGTTTCATAAATGAATTTTTTGCAGTATGGTATGAGGAATTGAGGTGTCATGATGCGAAGTCATAATTACCAAGCCACCTTGATTGGCGTGTGTTTCAATAAATTGTTCAAACAATTTAATACTGGCACGATCAAGTGAAGTAAACGGTTCATCGAGAATCCACAGGGGTTTATGGGTACAAAGTAATCGCGCCAATGCCAAACGTCGCCGCTGTCCTGCTGACATAAAACGCACAACCGTTTCTTGATAACCGTTCAACCCGACTTGCGCCATTGCGTCATCAATCGACAGCGTGCTGATTGCCAATGCTCGTGCATAACGTAAATTTTCTTCAGCGGTCAATGTGTCTTTTAAACCGTTGTTGTGTCCAATATAAGCGGTGTCTTGATAAAATTGTTGCGTGTCATCAATTCGTTCGTCACTCCAAAATAAATCACCAGATTCGGGTTTTCTAAAGCCTGTCAAAATTCGCAATAAGGACGTTTTTCCCGCACCATTCCTCCCTTCAATCAATAAAACTTGTCCGCTTGTTAAGGTAAAATTTAAACCACTAAACAAAACACGTTCATCTCGAATACAGAATAATTCACGGGCTTCTAATTTTTTTGTGTTCATTAAAATAAGGGGGAAAGGTTGAAAAGTTTACATTATAAAGAAAGATTCTGAAAGCACGGTTTCAATCGCATTTTGATAAGCGGCCAATTTATCCGTGGTAATCTTCAAAACCGTATCTTTTGAGCCTTTCAACCACGATTTAATACCAGTAACCAACTTTTTAGCATTGTGAGTGGTACGACGGGTGTGATTAAAAGTGAGGGGGATTCTGTAAAATACTGTCATTTGGATTGACATAAACCATGACTCAACATACGATAGGTGTCAAGCCAATTGTCGCTTTTTAAATTAAAAATTAGACAGATTTTCTATCGGTTGATTTGTCGGGATTTAAGCTGACTGCTGGAATCCAATCCCAATTTCGAGTATCGCCACTCCAACGAGCAGGATTTTCCATTTTAGCTCTTTGGTAGACGCTTTTACGTTGTTCCAAAATAGCAATATCTTCACCGCGATGTCGCTGATC
>CAINDC010000156.1 GCA_903847275.1 uncultured Pseudomonadota bacterium | reverse complement strand
CCAGCCTTACTTTTTCGACTTTTATCGTGTATCCGATTCAGTTGTGGACGGAAACTTTCCCAGTTAATATGTGCATTTAACCCAACTAACGAATCTCCTGCATTTGTTAACGCTGCAATTCGGTCTTCTAGGCTCGCAAATTTTTGTTTCATCTTTCTGTTATGGCTTCATGCTGTGATTGTTTAGCAGAATATCAAAAAAAGTGGTTGTTTTGAATTATTAGAGGTGACCCTAAGTTTTACGGGAACGGTTGGTAAAGATGCAGAAGTTAGATATTTGCCATCAGGGCAGGCAGTGTTGAGCGTAAATGTTGCAAATCACATAGGTTTTGGTGATAAGCGGCAAACCATTTGGGTTAGGGTAACGCTTTGGGGCAAACGCGCCGAAGGTGAATTAAAAAATCACTTATTGAAAGGGCGTGAAGTTTTTGTTTCAGGTGAATTGACGTTGAGCGAATACACCGCCAACGACGGCACTAGAAAAACGCAGCTTGAATTGAATGCTAACATAATCGATTTAGTGGGTAAGCGCGAAGAGTCAGCCCCCAATCACTTACGACAGACCTACACCAGTTGTATATCCAACACAAAAAATGCCGCCATATAATGAAAATGGTGAGTGTGGACTGAAATACCCAGAAAATGGCGCACCTTATGACGACGATTGGGAACTGCCACCTTTTTAATTTGATGGGTTTTTGTGCCAGCATAGGTAACACGCCTTAAATCGCCAGTTTGCCCCTTAGAATCGGGTGTTTTTGATGACGGGGTTCCAATACTAACGGTCGCTGCTTATCCGCTCCCGTTAGTAATGGAACCCCACGAAGTGTTATTGAAAAAAGAGATTTCAGGATTAGACAAAGATTCGCTGGTGTTGTGCTATCAAATCCGAACTGTTGACAAGAAGCGGCTGATAAAAAAGTTAGGTGAAGTGAAAAATGACGACATCAGAACTGAAATTATTGATGCGTTGAACTTTCAATTGGGATTGTAATTTAACCAGTTAAGGAAATTAGCCTGTTGCAAACACACAAAGCAATGCGGCAACTCGCACAAGTATGAAATTTACTCTTAAACAAGCCGCTGACGCTGTGGGAAAAGATCGCAGTACATTACTGCGTGCCATAAAAAATGGGCGTATGTCTGCCTCAATAAATGACCTTGGGAACTATGAAGTTGATGCAGCAGAACTGTATCGCGTATTCGATGCTGCTGCACGCATCAATGCAAACGCATCAGATATTGATGCACTGCCTGTGCAAGTTGATGCGTTGCAGCAGCAGGTGCAAATGCAACGTGAGTTCATTTCAACACTTGAGAAGCTCTTAGACGAAGCCAATTCAGAAAAGCGACGACTGATGCAGCTGCTTGAGCATAAACCTCAGAGAACTGATGCAAGTGAGTTATGGAAGAAAGTGTTTAAAAGGTAAAATTTACGCAAAATTGAGATACATTTTTGTATATCTGTGTTATTATCTCAATCAACAGCCAAGTGAGAAAATTTATGAGTACAATCCTTGAATCCGTTTTAAATGAAAAAGAACCTAAAACAGGGACAATGATAACGTTACGAATGCCCGACGAGCTATTGCAACGATTAAACGCTGTTTGTAATGACAAGCGAGTACACAAGCCTCGTGCCAGAATCATTAAAGCTATGATTGAAGCGGGTTTAGAAGAAATGGAAAACGCTTTAAAACAAATTGATAAAGTTGAATCAAGCAATCAGAACGTAAATTTGCTTATGCGGGAGATGGGACGAGCTGTTGCTGAAAGTAACGGATGGGTTACGCAACATGAGTAACGCGGCAGTCTCAATACTAAAACGTACACAATGTTAATTTACACAAGAGGAAGAAAAAATGAGTTATTTCGCTGACACGTATTGGGAATCATTATCAGATCCCGAGGTATTCGACGCATTAGAACGAAAAGGGTTAGACCCAGATGAAACCCTTATAGAATTGATGGAAAACGGCGATGAAGAAACGCTAATTGACCTCATCGAAAACAGAGAACATTCAGAACTATTTGAAAATAGTGAGGAGGATAATGAAGATGATTACTAAAAAACTAAGACTTCAGGCATTAAAAAAGCCAATTTGAATTAACAAAGTCGGCTTTTAGAATTCTGTATTTGGATTATTAAGCTCCAGCGGCATCAAGTGATAAAAGTTTTCTCAGGACTTCACACGATGCTCTTAATCTCAGCAGGACTACAACTCGACAATCTTTTACAAAGTAAAGGAACCACACCGAGAACTGCTGCGCCCCTTAATATGTCGGGGTGCATGTAAATCTTACAGGTTTATACTTGAACTTTCAAGCAGTTGCTGTGTTGTTCCTGTTGAAATAACAGGAAAAAACATTGGACAATTTACAAAATCAAGCCCTCGAAGTCGTCGAGGCAATTCTAAAAAGAAATCAGCCCCATACTGGGCATGATGACCTTCTATTGTTAGTCCCTTCACTAGCGAATTACATTGAAGACCACGATACATTAAAAGAGTATTTCGTGGATTTTCAACGCAGAAATAGCAAATCTGGTGGAGATTTCGAGACCGAAATTCACAACTTAATAAACATCCATAATCCAAGAGGTGAATTTAACTTAAAAGCGGTATTCACCGTATTTAAGCGCGTTGGATGGGATGTTTTATCTGAAGAAAAACACATCTTATTACGCCTTCAAGACGAAGAAATAGAATCTGACAATACGCAAAAATCCCCGCAGGAACTTTACCAAAAAGCAAAGGAAGACCTTGAATTCAATGTTGAATTTCCTGAATCATGGCAATCGTCAATGGAAAAGGAACTTAACAACGCCAACCATAACGGCGACAACTCCCCTGCTCCTTATGCTGAACGTAAGCGCATTGAATACCCTACTGGTGCTGCTTTTTCAAGTGGTAAAAACGTTTATATTCCAATGCAACCCTTAGCTCCTGGCAATGATAAAACCGCCTGCTATCAGTACATAACGTCAAATGAAGTTGGTCAAAACAAACGGATGCCCAAAGATTCGCGGGTATCTGGAGCAGTGCATTTTTTACCTAACAAACAAACTGTTATGGAAGCTGAAAACGTTTTGGTATGTGAAGGGTGGGCTACAGGAGAAATACTCCACAGATCAACCAATTTGCCTGTAATTTGTGTGATGAATAAATGCAATTACATTTTAGCTAGCGTATCAATTATTGAATATGGCAAAGCCAAGAAGATTCTAATTTGTGCCGATGTTGACGATGCTGAAAAACGCCAAAAAACCGTTGAAATTCTTCAAGCTGGTGTTGAAGAACGCGAAATTTTTATTGGGTTAGCGATTCCTGAAGGTTCTGAAAAATTAAATGGCGATTTCTGGGACGTATCAAATCAAAGTGGTGATGCAATAGTAAATGAACAAATTTTACTCGCTATCCAAGCATTAAAGAAACCTGAGGTTGTAGTCCAGCCAGAAACCCCATTAGATATTGAAAATCACACTAGCGAGCTTGACCTACTCAAACATCTTGATAAAACACGTCTTACATTTCAATTGGTAGAAACCATTGCAAATGCTACTCAAATGCCTAAATCAACTGTACTTGTAGTCACATTGGGCGTTTTCAGTTCAATGGCATCCAGAGTATTTGCTATTCAATATATTGGAGGTAAATCAATTCCAATTGGACTATATGGATTGGCTGAACAACCCAGCGGAGCAGCTAAATCTTGGGTAGTTAATACATCACAAGCCCCATTCATAACGGCTTTTGACAAATTTCACACTGAATTAAAAACAGTCTACGCAAGCCTTGATCCAAAAGACAAAGAAGGTAAAGCTCAACTTGATGAATTATTCAAAATAAGACTTTTTGAAACTAACGCAACACCTGAATCACTCGAAAATGTTTTACATGGCAACAACGGACATTTTTCAGCAGTAAGCAGTGAACAAGGGTTATGTGACACCTTATTAGGTACTGCGTATAAAGATGGGACGACAAAGACCAACAATGATCTCCTCTTGAGTGGGTTTAACGGCGATTACATGGCATCAAGCAGGATTTCACGCCAAGGTTATAACGGATATGTCGCAGGTGGTATGACTTGTTTTGCCCAAGAAGGCACGATTGACACGGTTTTAAGTCAATCAAATGGAACTGGGTTAGCCGAGCGTTTTTTACTAATCAGAGAGCCTCATAACCTAGGAAAACGAGATTTTACTCAACACAAGCAAATGAACTTATACATTTTGGATTGGTATCGAAACATTTGCGGAATTTTAACTCCAGCTCTATTCCATAATTTAAAAGCATTTCGAGATTTACCTAAACTTTTTATCAATCGAGACGGATGGCAACTCATTAACGAATATCGCAATAAAATTGAGCCTGAATTGTTAGACAGTGGGAGATTTTCTCATTCTTCACTTCGTGGAGCAGCTGGAAAAGCAGATATTCAAATTATGAAAATTGCCTCAAACCTGCACCTATTAAATTTGAATGGCAACGAAACTTTAGAAAATTTCCCCTTAGCAATTTCTACGGATTTAGTTGCTTCGGCAATAGGTATCTTTGATGACCTTCTGGAAATGCACTTTAACCTTTTACAAGATAAGGGCGTTATGGGTGAACGTGCAGAATGGGAATCAGTTGTTATTTATCTGAGCAAACGTAGTAATGGAGCAACTTTAGCAGAAATGAAAATGGCAATGAAGAATTTAAGACCATTTAAAGGATTAGCTTCTGGGAAAGCAAAAGCAATTGAAGCTACGGTACAAGCAATGGAATCTGCTAAAAAACTGAAAATTGTTGGTGGGAAATACTTTTTAAAATAGAAATGGGCAGATTGGGCAGATTTGGGCAGGTGTTGGGCAGGTAATCTGCCCAACATAAAAGTCAGTAAATATAAGGAATATAGAGGATAAATAGTATAAATGGGCAGATTTACCCCCCCCCCGTCAAATTTTTTATTATTTCTCTTCCTTACGACTTTTTTGCTTAAATACTCGAAAAACCTGCCCAATCTGCCCAAAAAGCCATTTTTATTAAAAAAATCAAACTGTTAATCTGGGCAGATTACCTGCCCAACACCTGCCCAAAATGTGCCCAAAATAAAAATTGAGATAAAAAGTGACGGTAATGAACGAAATTGAACAAAAAATTGATGCTGCAACTATTAGAGATGAAAAAATATGGCAGCTAACGTTGCTAGGTTGGTCAAAAACCAGAATTGCAAACGAATTGGGAATTTCTCGAACAGTGGTTTCTATGGTGGTCAATTCTGATTATGGTCAGAAACGGCTTTCTGAGATGTATGAAACTGTCGATCAAGCAATGGTAGGGCTTCCTGAATTAGTCGGAATTGCTACACATCAACTAAAAAATGTGTTGGAAGGAAATTATTATCCCGAAAAAGCAAAAACAATTATCGAAGCATCCAAACTTGTTTTTGGAGTAGCTGCGAAATTTAAGGAATTGGATCGTGATGTTAGAAATGTCAGATCATTGAACTAAGTTGCATTGTATGTAGGGTGAGTTTAAACAAAAGGAGTCAAAGTTCCACGAGATTTTTATCAATGCTAGGAACAGTAAGGGTTTGAACGATATAAGGACTTCCCAAATTTAAGGCGTTTTTGAGGGTGATTTTTTGGGAGATAACAAACCAATG
>CAINDC010000155.1 GCA_903847275.1 uncultured Pseudomonadota bacterium | reverse complement strand
GCTTTTTTTCAAACCATGTTGAATTGTTCGATACACTATTTTTGCGTTTGACATTGGTAGTAACCATAAAATCGAAAACTATATTTTTATCAATTGCTTATACTTTTTCAAGTGTCTTTTCAAAAGTGTACGGTAGTGAAAAGTAGGTAAAGCAAAAATAATCGTCATGTATGAAGAATCAATGCCGTCCCAAAAACCTTTTAAATTTGGTTTAGATGATTTTGATGTCATTAACTTATCAGGTCGTGATTGGCGTTGGATGTTAGATTTACTCGATAATCCAAACCAACCTAACCAGAAAATGACTGCCGCCCTTAAAAAATACCAAAACGCAAAACATGACGATTCAGATACTCTCTTTAACTGGCAACCATAATCGAAAAAATTTTGATTGCGGCAGAATAGAATTGAATCTTTGGTTGCAACAAATCGCAAGGCAGCATCAAGAAAAAGGATTATCTAAAACCTTCGTCGCGGCATTGCCTGAAACACCCGAACAGATTTTAGGTTACTACGCCCTCAGTTTGGCAGAATTAGCAACGCAAAATCTCCCTAAATCATGGCAAACTAAATTTCCTAGACACATTCCCGCGATTCGTTTGGGGCGTTTAGCTGTGGATAAAAACTATCAAAAGAAAGGATTGGGCGAATTGTTGTTAATGAATGCGATTGAAAAAGCTAAATTTATTCATCAACAAGCAGGCGGCATCGGTTTATTTGTCGATGCCATAGGCCGCCTTTTCAATTTCTCTTTTCAAAGAATGTAAAAGGTAATAAACAAATTTTTTGTTTATAAGATTTTCTGAAATTGGTTTTAAATTACCTACTCGCTGATTCTGATAAACTTTTCGACTCCCCTTATAAACTCCAAATTTGCCTGTGGTAGCTCCAGACATTGCAATTAAAATATCTCCTGCATTTACTGCATAACCATCAAGCTCATCATCTTCAGAAATACATTTTGAATTTGAAACATTAACAATGCCTTCGTTAATATCTGAAATTCTAACAATTGGAATTCCTTCACTTTGATATTCTGTGCTTTTAAATGCGTAACCATTTTTAACAGTTAAAACATCACCAAAAGAAGTAATTAACCAATTTTTTGGTAATTCCATTGTTTTATCGTTATCCATTAGTTTTTAATCGGGAAAAATAATAATAAAGGATTATCAGGAATAGCTTGAAATCCATAGTGTAGATAATACTGCGCGGCTTGCTGGTCTATGGTGGAGCGCAACCTAACATTTCAGGAAGTAAAATTGAACAACTCGAAATTCCCCTTCCCCCACTCCCCGAACAACACCGCATCGTTGCCAAAATCGAGGCGTTATTTTCAGAATATCGGATAAGCCGTGACTGTTACCAGCCACGACTCTCCTAAGAACCGTGCGTGCAAGTTTCCCCGCACACGGCTCAAGCCTTTTTAAAGCCACTTTCGTGACCCAGCCTTAAACAAAGTTAAATCGGGCTTCGCGTTGTGTGAAGTATGATGCGTAAGCCAAATCATAAAGCGTTGCAGCCGCTTTGATTTTCAGATGTCGTCTAATTTTCACTTTGGATAACTTGAACAACTTGAGCGTTATAATTTTTCCATCAGCTGTACGGATTTTCGCATGAAACCACCATCTCACAGGCATCGGATGTTTGAAGTATTTTTCATAACACCAGCCTGCATTTTGATTTTGATGTCGGCGTTTTACCCAACGATAAAGTGTTTTAAAAATAGCATCGTCCAACTTGCTAAACACTTTACTCGATACAACATGACGAAAATAATTAGCCCAGCCTCTCAATTTCGGATTTAACAACCAAATCAAATGTTCAGTTTTGATAGTTGGATGCGATTTAATTAACGTGCGAACATTTGCCAAAAAAGTTTTGATACTTTGCTTTGATGGCTTCGTCAGCAATTTACCGTTATATTTCCGAAAGTTAAAACCTAAAAAATCAAAACCATCATCAATATGCGTGAGGCGTGTTTTTTCTTCAGAAAGTTTCAATCCCCGTTTTGCGAGGAAAGCCACCACAACAGGTTTTACTTTTTCTTCAAGAATTTCCTTTGAAGCTGCCGTAATCACAAAGTCATCTGCATAACGAATCACATTGACTTTATCTCCTTTGCGAATGGCTTGTTTTACAACTTCTTCCAAACCATCCAACGCGATATTCGCTAGTACAGGTGAAATGATGCCACCTTGCGGCGTACCTGATTCTGTATCGTAAAACACGCCCCGCTGCATATATCCTGACTTCAGC
>CAINDC010000154.1 GCA_903847275.1 uncultured Pseudomonadota bacterium | reverse complement strand
ATTCTTTACAATGCCACCTAAAAAATATTTTTGTTGTTTTTTTGCAATTATGTAAATTTTTGCGAACATGGTAGTTGTAATAGCTGCTTGTACTTTGTAACTTTCTGACATCACCATTAAATTTGCTTCACGTTTTGGTAGAGCGTAGCATGGACGTTCTTTGTTTTGTGAGTCAATGTAGGTGTGCTGAAAATTTAGCGCACCTTCTTCGCCTAGAACTTTCACGATTTTCGCCATGAAGTCATTGTGACGTAAAACCGCTGCACCTTCTTCTCTCATGTCATTAATGATTTTAACAATTTCTGTAGACAACATTGTTTGTGTGGCTTGTAACATTTGAAACTCCGTAAAAAGAAAAACCCTTACCAAGCAAGTGGTGGAAGACACTTACAAGATAAGGGTAAAACAAAGTTTTTAGATTTATAAGCCCTTCCACAAGCAAAATCTAAACACTTTAAGTTCAGGCATTTTACCTCAGCCTGTAAGAGGAAATAATTACAGCATATCTAATTCTTCTGCACCAAACCAGCCAGAAACAGCTCGACCATCTGCAGCTTTGTACTTGATATAGAACTGTACTGGGGAGTGTTGGTATACTGCGTAAGCATCAACATATCCTTGTTCACCGCTTAACACGATACTTATTTCATCGCCTAAACTAAATT
The DNA here is from genome assembly GCA_903847275.1 of uncultured Pseudomonadota bacterium. GTDB lineage: Bacteria > Pseudomonadota > Gammaproteobacteria > Methylococcales > Methylomonadaceae > UBA10906. The sequence continues at coordinate 1,140 of CAINDC010000154.1, read as the reverse complement.
TCATTCCCATATTGATCTCCTAAATTTTAAATGTGTGAGTTGTGTGATGAACTCTTTGTGAAACACCCTAGACAAGATGCTTCAAAAAGAGGCTTCCGAAGAGCCTTGAGTTAGGAGGTGCATAATTAGTTTATAGTTCAGACAAACGCTGGAGCAATCCCCATTGACCACCATGTCACACCGAACTATAAATAAAGCACCGTTTACTACGTCCTACCAGTCACTTTCTCTTGCTATGGTAGTAACCCGAATCCTCACAGATTCAATGAACGAGCTGCATACTGTCCCGCTTACTTGCGAATAACCGCTGCAAGGAACAAAACGATGCTTTATTTATAGTGCTTGCAGTTAGCCTCAGCAAGCTTGAGAAAACGGAGAAAAACAACAATAACGTTAAACACGAATCGCTTATATTTTACTTCTACAAGCTGGAAGTTTTTAGGAACTACGCTGTAACGGTCAAACTAAAATTCCAAGGGTAGTAAGCTGGAGCTGTACCATGCTTTGCTTTTTCCCCTGCAGAACATAACGTAATGGCAGTTTGAACGATGCCTAAACGCTGTAATTTTTTCAAATGAGCAGTAAACAAAGAAGTACCGGATGGCGGAATAGACAAGGTGCGTGATTCACCGTCTAATTCTGTGCCTGGCGCGGACAAAATAATGCTCGCTTTGGTTACAACCTCTTTGCCTCGAGCAACTAAACCTGCAATAAATGCGTCTACGCTTGCAACCCTTGGTTGTTGTGATTCGGTCGTAGGTTGTATGCGGTGTACAATAGCGAAAAAGTTAATTACTGGAAGTGAATACGATGAAATTTGGTTATGGTGTGAGTGATTTTGAAAAAATCATTTTGAATGGTTACTTTTACCAAGACAGAACAGCTCTGATTCCTACGTTAGAATCTGCTGGTGAACAATTAATCTTTATTCGTCCACGCAGATTCGGTAAAAGCCTGCTGCTCTCAATGTTAGGTTACTATTACGACGTAAATTATGCTGATGATTTTGAAAAGTTATTTGGTAGGTTAGCTATTGGAAAAAATCCAACGCAATCCCATAATCAGTATCTAGTGATGAAATGGGATTTTTCACTAATTAATTCTTCAGGTGATATTCAAGGTATTGAGCAAGCGATTCAT
>CAINDC010000153.1 GCA_903847275.1 uncultured Pseudomonadota bacterium | reverse complement strand
CAAACACGAAATTTGGCGATTGAAATGGCACATTTTAAAATACGATAAATTCTATTTTTGGCAAAAAGTCAGTCGTAAAAGCACTGCTATAAGAAATTCCACAATTAAAAACCAGAATCAAAATCGAAATCAGCACCCCCCCAAAAAAAACCTAAACATTTTTTGATTCTGGTAGTTTCGGTAGTGCTGGCTTTGGAAATCAAAAATAGTTCTAGAAATAATCCCAACGCTAAATTTCCCCTTCTATTTTTAATAGTTCTTCGTGGGACATTCTATCGTTTTGTTTAAGTTTGCTGAAAAATAGTTTTATCCCTTTATATAATAGGCGACTGAAATTAGCGTTTTTACGGTTTACATACAGAGCTGAACGACCGTTCATCTTTGTATTTATTTATGGAAAATAATTATGACATCATTTATAGTGTCACTCTATGAACTCAACGAAAGAAATTATCGAACAATTACAACTACGCAAATCCAGTTTGTGTTGTGAAGACGTAAAGCAATTACTGACTAGCTTAGGATTTGATGTACGTGATGGAAAATTAGGCGGTCACAAAATTTATGTGCATCAGGGATTGCCTTCATTTCACAGTGGTTCATTTAATTGTCGGCATGGTAAAAATCCTGAAATTAAACCCGCTTACATCACTAAAATTGTTCAAGTGTTGAAACAATACAAAAATGAGTTAGACGATTACTTGGAGAAAAAAGATGCTTGATGCTGGTAAATACACCATTACAGTACGAAAAGGTATTTTTGATGATGAGGAATGTTTTGAGGCGCGTATTGCTGAATTCCCTGACATTTGCGAATACGGCAATAGTTTCAATGAAGCCTATAACTTAGCCATTGATAGTGTTGAAACCTCTGCTGTGTTATTGCAAGCACAAGGTAAATCTATACCAGCTCCCATTATTCCAGCCGATAATTATAGCGGGCGAGTAACACTACGATTGCCAAAGAGTTTGCATCGCGCTCTAGTAAATGCTGCCGACAATGAAGGAATCAGTTTAAATCAACACCTAACCAATGTACTCAATTATTACACGGGTTATGCTCAGGCTAATACAGTACGGTAATCATTTTCTATGAACATTCTTCTTTATAACGAAATTAATCCTACCAAAATTCCGAATTTCAAAAAGTTCACGTCTTACATTGAAGCTAATGATTTTAAATCGGCAGACGTAAAAAAAATTGGTGACAATCTTTATCGCGCTCGTTTGAATATCGCTGATCGTTTGCTATTTTCGATTTATAAACACGCAGGGAAATCTTACGCATTGGTTTTGGAATTTATTAAAAATCACGATTATGCAAACTCACGTTTTTTACGTCAGGTTTCAGACATCGATGAAGATAAAATTCCGACCATTTCGACGTTTAACGAAAATGATGCTGTGCCATTGGTGTATTTGAACGACACGCATAATTCAGTAAATTTGCTCGATAAAATTATTTCATTTGATGACACCCAACATGAAATTTTTGAACTTAATCCTCCGTTAGTCATTATTGGTTCAGCAGGCAGTGGTAAAACTGCTCTTACACTTGAAAAGATGAAACAAGCGATGGGTGATGTTTTGTACGTCACGCAATCTGCATATTTGGTGAAAAACTCCCGTGATTTGTATTACGCCAATCATTACGAAAATGAACATCAAGAAGTTGATTTTTTATCATTCCAAGAATTTTTAGAAACCATTCAAGTTCCACATGGCAAAGCGATTACTTTTCCTGTTTTTAAACAGTGGTTTTCTCGAAATCGCCAAAATCAAATTAAAGACGGACATAAATTATTTGAAGAATTTCGGGGCGTTTTGACGGGTTCAATTATTGATAAAAGTTATTTGAACCGTGAAGATTATTTGAATTTAGGCGTAAAACAATCGATTTTTCTGCAAGAAGAACGTGAAACGGTTTATGGCTTGTTTGAAAAATATCTCACGTTTTTGACTGAAAATAATTTGTACGACAGCAACATTATCAGTCACGACCATCTGAAACATTTAACGCCGCGTTATGATTTTGTCATCGTGGACGAAGTGCAGGATTTAACCAACATTCAGCTGTATTTGATTTTAAAATCGTTACGGCGCTCGGATGATTTTATCTTGTGTGGCGATTCAAATCAGATTGTTCATCCGAACTTTTTTTCATGGTCAAACGTGAAAAGTCTGTTTTGCAAACAAGACGATTTACAAACATCTGACCAACTTATTCGCATCCTTAACACCAATTATCGTAACGCACCGCAACTCACAGAAATCGCAAATCGGATTTTAAAAATCAAAAATCTACGTTTTGGCTCGATTGATAAAGAAAGTCATTATTTAATTACAAGCAATGGGCATAACAACGGCGAAGTTTTGTTTTTACAAGACAATCCAAAAATTCTGCAAGAGCTGAACTCAAAAACCAAAACCTCAACCTTGTTTGCGGTCATCGTGATGAGTGACGAGCAGAAAGATGTAGCGCGTGTGCATTTCAACACACCACTGGTTTTCACGATTCAAGAAGCAAAAGGCTTGGAATATGAAAACATCATTTTGTACAATTTTTTAAGTCAAGAAGAAGCCCGTTATCGTGAAATCGCCAGTGGTGTAAATGCCGCAGATATTGAAAAAGATTTGAAGTATTCACGCGGCAAAGATAAAACCGATAAATCGGGCGAAGTCTATAAGTTCTACATCAACGCACTTTATGTGGCTTTAACTCGCGCCATTAAAAACTTGTACTGGATTGAAAGTAATTCAAAACAAACCTTCTTGGATTTGCTCAATTTGCGTGACGCTCAAGAATCGGTTGCGTTGGCAAATCAAAATTCAAGTTTAGATGCGTGGCGATTGGAAGCGAAAAAACTCGAATTACAAGGAAAACAGGAACAAGCGGATTTAATTCGTAGCGAGATTTTGAAACAGAAAACCCCTCCGTGGGAAGTTTTAACGGCTGAAAAAATCAATGCCGACGAATATCGCAGTTTAATTTTGGAAAAGAAAAATAAAGACGCAATACTCAAGTTTTTTGAATATGGATTGGTGCATTCAGATTCGGGAATTTTAGACGTACTTAAATATAATCTTGATTTCAAACCTGCAAAAAATCCAACAAATGGCATTGATTTTCTTAAACAAAAACATTATGCCCCCTACACATTCAGAAAGCCTGATAATTTGCTCAAACAGGTTGATTTATACGGCTTAGAATTCCGCAACATTTTCAATCAAACGCCTTTAATTGCCGCAACGTGGATGGGGAATACCGACATTATCAAAATTCTGTGTGAAATGGGTGCGGATAAAAATGCGGTTGATTCAAACGGTTTAACTGCGTTTCACATTGCGTTAGGTCAGGCGGCAAAAGATGCCAATTATGCGAAAAAGAAAATTCCTGAAATTTATGATTTACTCGTTCCAGACAGCATCAGCTTCAAACTTGATGACAAATTGGTCAAATTAGATAATCACCGATTAGTATTTTTCATGGTGAATTTGATGATTGCCATTTTTCATAAAACTAAACCAACGACACTTTCAAAAGAAATTTGGGATTCAAATTGGATACGCAGACCAGAATTTTTTAGACAGATTAAAGGTTTTGCTACACAAGATTTCTTAGATGCCATCGAGCATATTCCCGTGAACATTTTGCCCGAACATCGTCGCAAACGATCTTATTTGTCGAGCATCTTATCCACAAATGAAATGCAAAAAGGCGGTTATCGATTATTCCAGCGCATTAGAACAGGATTTTATTTGTTTAATCCTGCTGTGATGATTAAAGAAAATGACGAATGGCATTACATTTATAACAAATTAGATGCTTCGTTGTTTTCGCAAATGTTTGTAGAGAAAAAAGACGCTATGGATTCTCCAGAAATGCAAGAAATGCTAAAGAAAGTTTTAGAGTCAAAAAAATAACTTTCACTGAAATTGATGGAGGCGATAGGTGTCAAGCCAATTGTCGCTTTTTAAATTAAAAATTAGACAGATTTTCTATCGGTTGATTTGTCAGGATTTAAGCTGACTGCTGGAATCCAATCCCAATTTCGAGTATCGCCACTCCAACGAGCAGGATTTT
>CAINDC010000152.1 GCA_903847275.1 uncultured Pseudomonadota bacterium | reverse complement strand
CTTCACTTTTATGGCTTCCTGAACAAGAAGAAAATCCTCTTCCCAGTAGTATTTTAAAGCCTTCTCTATATCGTAATCGGATAAATATAGGCAAGACTCTGTGGCAGATAAACTGCCCATCCATTCAGCGAAACTCGTGCCGAAGGACTTACTTTGTTTTCTTGATTTAGGTTTTTCAGCTGGAGTTTGTAACTCGGTGATTCTAGCAAACTGCTCATTGGTGACTTCTTCTTTGAATGCGAATTAAGAGCTGAAATCTTTCAAATCTATAAAATCAAACGGTTACAAAAAAACGATTTTCAGTTTCATGCTGTTAATAAACCTTAACCCATTGATTTTAAACCGTTGAATTTAGCTCTTAATTCGCATTATAGTACTCAGCCATTGTTAATTTGTCGGATTAATTTGAACTTGGATAACTTGTTCTAATTCAAAATATATCCGACAAAAAAAAGAGCATCCAACGTTCCTAGCCGTGTTTGATATTTTGTGAGAAAAACAGGATCAAATTCACCGTTCCTATCTCGCGGCGCGGCAATCTCCATTTCACCGTGTTCACTTTTTAGCGTTTTTCGATTGTAGCCATTTCGGCTGTTGCCTGAATTGTAGCCTTCGAGAGAATGTTTCCTGTATCCCAAATGCACATTCATTTCGCCATTTAAAGCCGCCTCAATGGTAATTTTTGTCAATTCGTTATTCAAACTCACTAATTCCGCTGGCGTTTTCAGTTTTTTTCCTAACGTTTGCAAAGCGGCAATCATTTCTGGATCTTTCATTAAATCGTTCATTTTCTTTTCTCACTAAAAATAAACCGTTATTTTACGGTTTTGAAAATTAACGTTTACACGGAATTATTTACACCCTCGAGGAAAAATCGTCAACGAATTCTTGATGTCTACAGGGTATTTGCCTGACGCACATGATAAATCTTGTAACATTTATCGAAAATTAAATGCACGCTAAATAGTTTTTGTCAAAAACGCCGCTATTCTTTGCTCTAACCAATAAACGGGGCGAAATGGGTTTTTACCTGCAATAAATCCAACATGACCGCCGTTTTGCGTGAGTTCTAACTTCACACATGAAGCCAATTCACTTGTATTCGGTATAACATCAGTTGTCATAAACGGGTCGTCTTTGGCTTGAATTAACAATGTCGGTATAGTTATTTTTTTTAAAAATTGTCTTGAACTTGATTGAGCATAATAGTCATGAGCATTCTTAAAACCGTACAGTTTTGCCACAACCTGATTATCATATTCCCAAAAAGACTTAATTTTTGACAAATCGCCACATTGCTTGATTTTCTCCGCTTCAAAAGAATTTCTATGTATTTCCAAATGAAGCCATTTGTCATTCATGTATTTTTTTAGCTCTCTCAGCAAATTTGCACGATACAATCTTGAAAACCCTTTATCCAATGTCGTTGCACAAATACCCAAAACAAAAGGTGTAGAAACCGCTACAGCTGAAGATAAACTTACCGAATTGCCTCTTTCACCCAACCATTTCAACAACACATTTGCACCCAAAGAAAATCCGACTATTGAAAAATGCGTATTAGGTTCTCGTTCTCGTAACGTGCGATATAAAAAGTCGAGGTCATTAGTTTCTCCCGAATGATAACAACGTGAAGTGTTATTGTATTCACCACTACAGCCTCGGAAATTCAACGTCACACTACGCAAATTATTTTTTTGTAATGCGCGTTGTAAACCCTTAATGTAGCCAGAGTTTGAGCTACCCGACAAACCATGCAGCAAAATCACTAGCGGACTATCTGTATTAGTACCACACCAATCAATATCCAAAAAATCACCGTCTGAAGTAACAATTCGTTCTCGATGCAATTCTGGTGATGGAACACGACGACATAGCGAGGGGAAAAGTGTTTGTAGATGACGATTTTTTAACCACCATGCTGGCTTAAACGTTGAATTCGTCATAGATTTCACAAAAACTCCCAATCAGAAAAACACGCTGCCTGACCTTGATAAATGCCATTGTCGTCCACTAAATTCCAGACAATGGCATTGCTGATTTTGAATCGTTTACCTGTTTTGGATATGCGAACACCTTGGTAATTATCAATAAACCCATCTGCTGTGACTTGCGCCAATAATCTTGCTCTTTCTTCCTGATTAACAGGTTCCGCTGATAAACGTGATGGCAGATGTATCAATTCATCCCAATTAAGCTCGAACAGTGCTAATGCTTGAGCATTGGCGTAATTAAATATCGGGTCTGCTTCCGCGTTATGCGACAGCAACGCAAATGGTGCATGGTATAAATCTTCATTTTCAACGGTTTGAGCAATAGCATATCCAAGTAATCGCTGGAAGCTATCCGCCATTAGCTTGACGTGTTTTGCATCAGTAGGTACTAGAAAATTCATCGTTATCTCAGTGTTTGTTAGGCTTCTTCGCAAATCGATGGATAGAATTGCCATTATTTTCTTTCCATTCCTTACGATCCGCATCTATCTTGTACGCCCAACCAGGTTTGTAACCGCGCTGTTTACCCAATTCAATCAATTGTTCCAAGGTTTTAGCTGCTTTAAATTCAGCAATAGATTTCTTCTTTTCCTTTTCTTTCAGCCACGCCAATTTTTCTGCGGTAAGCTCAACCAGCTCACCACTTGCATTAACTTGTGGTAGCGGCTGCAATGTTATCAAGCCGCATTCAGGACAGGCATTGGGATACTCCATTCGAAAATAAGCGAAAAAACACGCCTCACAAACATAAACAGGCATTATTGGTGCAATCCCCTTTCCTTTCTTAATTCGCCCGTGTAGCGACCATTTTCGCGGAGCATCAACCAAATTATGTTCATACGTTAAACCTGCATGGTCAAGAATAATGCACTCGGTTTTATTTGGCGCAGGACGCATGATTCTTCCAACGGCTTGCAGGTAAATTGTTACCGATTTAGTAGGTCTTGCCAACACACAGCAACTTGCATCAGGAACGTCCAAACCTTCG
>CAINDC010000151.1 GCA_903847275.1 uncultured Pseudomonadota bacterium | reverse complement strand
GCCTTTTGGTCTTCCCAGTTTCATTCCCTGTTCCTTCTTGAATTGCAACGCCTCTTTAGTACGTTGTGAAATCAAATCTCGTTCAATTTCAGCAGCCATCGAAAAAGCCAATGCAATAATTTTGCTTTGAATGGTGTCATTGAGTTGCCAATTCCCTTTGACCGAATAAATGCAGATTTCTTTGCGCGTAGCGAAGACTAAAATTTCCATACACTCAAGCATACTGCGACCTAAGCGTGATAATTCAGCTACGATAATGTTGTCATGCGGCTGGAGTTCTTCAAGAATTTTTGCAATTAAACGTTCCCGCCAAGCTGTTTTCCCTGAACAGATTTCTTCAACAAAATGTACTTTTCCAAGGTCGTGTTGATTTGCGAAATGAAGAATATCGGCTTTGTTTTTCTCGGTATTTTGGTGAAATGTTGAGACTCGCAAATAGGCAATCGTTTTTGGTGGGGTTGAATTTTCCATTATTTAATAAAAACCTAAAAAGCCGAATTATTTGATAATAATTATGTCATAAATATCAGTGAGTTTTGTTTAATAATAATTATTGTATAAATCATCGTTTTAACTATAACTTATTTGGGGATTGTCTATGCCAAAAATGAGAATCTTCAATCGGTTAGACGAATTGAAGTTTGACTCACCACCAAAATTCAACAGCGCAGAAAGGAAAAAATTTTTCGCATTATCAATGGCATTGGAAGAATTACTTGAAAGCCCAAGAACTACACCCACAAACAAAGTTTGCTTTGTCGTGTCACTGAGATATTTCAAAGCTAGAAAAAGATTTTTTGCCCGTCAATTTTTACAAACAGATATTGAATTCGTTGCCAATCAATTGAACGTACCTTTATCTGAAATTGATCTCGAAAGTTATAGCAAAGTAACGTATTTAAGGCATCAACAACTTATTTTGAGCCATTTTGGTTACTCTAAATTTGATGAAAATTTCGCTAAATCCGAAATTCAATCATTGGTGCAAATTCAGCATCGTCCAAAAATTGTGTTATTAGAATTGCTTGAATCATTAGCGCGTAGAAAAATGGTGATACCCACTTACAATCAACTTTGCGAGTTAATCGTCAATGCTTTTAACCATCACGAACAAATTCTCAGTCAAACAGTTTTCAACTCGCTCAATGAAAATCAACGCCTCAAACTCGACAGTTTTTTGGAAAAAGAAGATGAAAATTTAGATTGGAGTTATCGGCTCACGCTGTTCAAGAAAACGTACCAATCCACGAAGCCGTTCAAAATCAAAGCTAATTTGGACGATTTAAAAGCCCTACAGCAGCTTTATCTCGAATTTCACCCTGTGATAACGAAATTGAATTTAAGTGCTGCGAGCATGCGGCATTACGCTTATTTGGTCATCAAGTCCCAAATCCCACAAATTTCGCGGCGTTCAGTTCCAATTCGTTATTTGTATTTGATTGCTTTTATCGCTTATCAGACGTTCAAGTTGAACGATATGTTGATTGATACGCTGTTGCAAACCGTGAAGAATGCGACAAATTC
>CAINDC010000150.1 GCA_903847275.1 uncultured Pseudomonadota bacterium | reverse complement strand
GCATGGTGGATAACTGATAATGTCGAGTCAATGTTGAGGCTTCGAGTTGTTAGAGCCAATGATGATTGGCAAGAATACTGGAGTAGTTCAGTCGCGGCGTAACTGTTATGGAATTCCCCCACACTTTTAATCGCACCCGTCAGCAGCTTCGATATTGACATACCAATCATCCATGATGTGATAACGAAAGTTGTCGCGTGGTGTATCGCCAAAAATAGCAACTGTACGCTCCGATGAAATGTAGTAGTCACTTCCTCCCTCTCTAAAATCAACGTACCAGTATCCAGAGCAAGCCAGTTCTAGTGCCTGATTGCTAAGGAATTCAGATTGTAAAACCGCGTCCGCAGCTTTTTTAAGTGATTCCTCTGTACGTTTACGTTCGCTAATATCACGGCTAATTCCTAATACTCCGATAGCATCGCCAACACTGTTTTTTAAAGGTGTTTTGATGGTTTCAAATAATCCTTGATAACCAGTGTCTGCAAAAGTGAGACGTTCTTCATTAGTGTGTGGTAACCCATCGTGCATAACAACCATATCGTTTTTACGAAAAAAATCAGCCAATTCTTTATCCACAAAGTCATAATCAGTTTTACCTAAAATAACAGCTTCCTTCTCCCCAAAGAAAGTTTCAAAACGGTGATTACAAAATTGATAAATCCCTGCTTCATTTTTCAACCAAATTAAATCAGGAATCGCTTGAACCAGTGCGTATAGTTTCGCTTTTTCTTGCTCAAGTAGTTGCAATGTTTTTTTTCGTATCGAAATATCTCGCACATTCGCAATGAGCTGTAATTTGCCAGAAAGCATAATGCTGGTTAGCGAAACCTCGCAAAACACTAATTCCCCGTTTAATTTTTGATGCTGCCAATCAAAACGAAACGACTCCTTGCTATTCAAAGCCACATAAATATATTCTTTTGCTTTTTCCGTAGATAATTGTCCGTCAGGCTGATATTGAGGAGATACATCGGCTGGTGTCATTGCTAACAACTTCTCAACAGTGTCAAAACCATATAAAGTCAACGCCATTGGATTAGCGTGAACAAATCGTCCAGTATCAGGATTTATTAACGTCAGTGCGTCCCTTGAGTTATTAAAATAAGCGTTAATTTTTTCTTCTGTTTCTTTTCGTTCTGTAATGTTTCGGATAACAACAACGATTCCTATAACAGAGCCTTCTGTTCCGTCTTTGTAAATAGGTGTGGTTCTATATTCAACAGGAACGGTTGAACCATCTTTCTTCAGCAACGTTTCATAGCTAATTACCCGCGAAACACCATCTATGTGAGATTGATATATCCAGCATTCTTCGCAAGGAAGGGGGCGATCATTTTGACAATTGTACCGAATAATTTCGTCTGCGCTTTTTCCAACTAAGTCTTCTTTATCATAGCCAAGCAGATTTAAAAATGCGGGATTTGTGAAAGTGATTTTTCCACCTACTTCTATTCCTATAACCCCATCATCAATAGAATCTAAAATCATTTGATTATGTTTTTCTATGACACGAATCTGTGCATCTGCTTCTCTTCGCTTGGAAATATCTCTAATTGAGGCGCAAACACACACACCATACTCTGCAATTTCTGGCAAATGAGATAACGAAACTTCAACAGGGAAATAAGAGCCATCTTTTCGTTGCCCGTTAATTTCCATTGCATAAGATGATCCCATTTCACGCGATTCACCATGTTGAATAAAGTGATTGCGTTTAGCAACATGATCTTTTCTGAATTCATTTCCAATCAATATTTCAATCGGCAATCCGAGAAGTTCTTTTTTTTCATAACCAAAAAGCTGTTGTATTTTTGAGTTAATCAGTGTGATTAGTCCCGCTGAATTAATAACAACCATTCCATCTGGTGCAGATTCAATAATGCTACTGAACCATGTCTTAGTATTTTCCAGTTCTTGTTGCTTCATTAGCGGTAGTGTTTCATTTGTGGATAATCCCTGTAAACACCAGCAGTGCAGGTGTATTAATTTTACGCAAAATCAGTAATTGATAATTTTGAAGTCACTTGATTTTCAAAAACTTTCCAAAATTAAGCTATCGCTTCATTCTGGTATATCCTATTGATTTTATTTCCTTAACTTGTTTATTTATACGTACTACCGAAAATCTGTACTTTGATAAATGATTTTTCAACAAAAATAAGACCACCTTACCAATGAAGGTTCTGATGTTCCAGCTCAATAATAGCTTTTAAAAATCTTACAATTGCCAATGTGTTATTGAATTTTTCTTGCCCATTCATCTCTTGCAATTTAAATAGTGCATATTTTGTCATTGTAGTTGCCCCCATAAACCCTTGTGGAAAATTACGAACTGGAATAGATTCATTTATCTTTTGAACTATATCTTTATGTTTAGAGCTACGAGTTATGCGCTGATAAACTTTATGTAAAGCATCTTCAGTTCCTTCAATATATTGTACGAAATTGCCGTCTAAATGGAGCAATATCCCCGTGACATTTTGTGCCGCGTTAAATTTTCTAGCAGAAACTAATAAAGTTTCCATTTCGGCATCCGTTATTGGCTTCGTAGCTACACTTAAATAAACGATGCAACGTAAATCCGATTCGTCTTTATTTAACATTTTAGTAACCTCAATTTTTATTCATAATAATATTTTTGGGAATTGTAAATCAAATAACCAATAAACCAACTAAAACAATATGGATTTAAACGCTGAAAACTATGCTGAGTTAGCAGTCACTGTGACAAAATGTTGCAATAACTATAGAACAAAGGATAGTCCCTGCAAACCAGTGTAAGTGTATTAATTTTACGCAAAATCAATAATTGATAATTTTGAATTTACTTGATTTTCAACAACTTTCTAAAATTGAGCTATCGCTTTATTTTAGCGTATCCTATTGATTTTAGCGTCTATACTGGTTTCAAGATACTACCGAAAATCTATACCTTGATAAAAATGGAGGTTCCGATGTTCCAGCTCAATAATAGCCTTTAAAAATCGTGCATCCATCTCCTGCAATTTAAATAGCGCATATTTTGTCATCGTAGTTGAGCCAAGAAACCCATGTGGAAAATTACGAACTGCAATAAATTCGTTTACCTTTTGAACTATACCTTTATGTATAGAATTACCCGTTATGCGCTGATAAACTTTACGTAAAGCATCTTTAGTTCCTTCAATATATTGTACAAAGTTACCGTCTACATAAAACAATATCCCTGTGACATTTTGTGTAGCGTTAAATTTTCTGGCAGAAACTAATAAATCTTCAATTTCGGCATTCGTCATTGGTTTCGTAGCTGTACTTAAATAGACAATGCAACGCAAATCAGATTCGTCTTTATTTAACATTTTAATGACCTCAATTTTTTTGCCGTTTAAAATCTGTATAAAAATTAAGATTAATAATAAAAAAATTAAAGCAATGCAGATACACCAAAAACGAAATGGAAGGAACTATTTCTATCTTTAAAACGAAATTTTTACGCTTTTTTTTTCACCATCGAAGGTGTGATACCGAAATGTTGGCGAAAGACTTCGGAAAATTTAGATTGACTAGCAAAACCACAACAATTCGCAATGGTTGAAATGGACAAATTATCATTTAAAGAAATCATGTTAAAGGCTAATTCTAAGCGTTTTAGGATGATGTATTGCATCGGAGAACAACCGAAACGAGTTTTAAAAGCATATTGCAATGTACGAGCATTTAACGTGCTGACTTGTTCTAAATCAGTGAGCGTAAGTCGATGCGTTAAATTCATTTCGATATAGTCACATACATCATCGAGTTGGTGTCGTTTGACAGCAATGACGGGATTTTGCAATAAAATATCAGGTTGCAGCAGCATTGCGATATGACGATAAAAAACGTCATCCAAGCCAATTAAATTAAGCAGTCCAACATCTAAATTACTGCTATCGATATACTGACAAAGCTGATAAAACAACGTGCTGAAATTATGTTGCTCGATAATTAGCGACACACTTCGTGGTGTTTCTAAATCGAGTCGTATCTTTTTGCTAGTCATGGTTTGACAAACAGAAACAAGACGTTCGGGTTGTAGCACAAAATTGATGTTTGAGCGCGTTGTTGAAACGCCGCCGCGTTCACATTTAGGTAAAAATATCGCTTGCTTTGAGGACACGCCCCAACTTAAATTTTCGTTTTCAACATATGAGACGTTGTTACCATAAAAAGACATCATAAAATTAAGGTCGTTACTATCGCCAATATTCGCTTCAACAGGCGTATTTGCATTTGCAAAAATGGTTAAGCCGTTAATGTTGATACCAACACTTTTACTTGAAAAATCATGTTGTTGACCTATAGCGTCGTAGTATTTTATGTTTGGGAATATGAACGCAGCACGATCTGTAAATTTTTGAACATTATGGATAGGATTGGTGTGTGTATCACCAAAAGCGAGTTTTGGTAAGTAAATTTGTTGATGTTGAGTTTTCATGATTTTTTTCAAAATAATTAAGAGACATCTTTCCTAAATAAATCCTGTTAAATAGCGGCATAGCGCAAGTTAAAAAATCTAGCTAAATTAACCAAATAAATTCTAATTGGCTTAATTATCTACTCTGAGACACACAATTACCCACAATTTCACGTCGCATAAACGACTCTCGCAACTTCAATTCCGACAGCATAATGACGGACTTTTGGTCACCTCTAATAATTCAAAACAACCACTTTTTTTGATATTCTGCTAAACAATCACAGCATGAAGCCATAACAGAAAGATGAAACTAAGATTTGCGAGCCTAGAAGACCGAATTGCAGCGTTAACAAATGCAGGAGATTCGTTACTTGGTTTAAATGCACATATTAACTGGGAAAGTTTCCGTCCACAACTGAATCGGGGTAGTGTTTCATTTGTGTTGAAAACTGATTTGTCAAGGTAGAATGAAAAATTTACTGATGGTAAAACCAAAATGGCGACAATAAAAGTACACTGCCCTAAATGCAACTCAGATAAAGTTGTAAAATATGGCTATTT
>CAINDC010000149.1 GCA_903847275.1 uncultured Pseudomonadota bacterium | reverse complement strand
TTGCTTCATCAGCATATCAATGTACTTGGTCATTATTCATTTACGCTTTCAGAACAAATTGAAAAGGGGAAACTCAGACCGTTAAATCGAGCTTAAATTCCTTAACGTATATTTTCGCCCCGTTAGTAATGGAACCCCGTTACCTGCTGACTTGAATCGTGAGGAAAGAATTCGTAACTCGTCAAATCGAGCATTCCGTTCAAGCAATTCAGCGCATAAATGTCCGAATCGTATTTAGAAAAATCTGTTTCCAAAAATGAGGTAGAGAGCTTGATTGTCGCGTCAAACATTCGTACTGTCTCACATTTTACTTGCCAAGAACGAAGGGCTTCACAACCCTCATCACTTTTCGAAAACTTACGCATTAGATCTAGCAAGTTTGTCATTTCAGCGTATGGTTTGCGATAAACGGTTTGCCAACGTTTTCCATCGTATTCAATCCAAGATTTTTCACGGCTGGAGTATTTAAGTTTTTTAGAAACAAAATTAGCAAAACGTTTTGCATTACCCAATTCGGTCAAATCGTATTCGCCGAGGTACTTCTCAGGTTTTGTGACGTAATAAATTGTTCCACCATGCCTAAAACTATGAATTACAATTGAACCATCGGAATTCGCAAAGATTTGCGCTCGATATTCATCACTTACATGTGTTTGGTTTGGGTCAACAAATTCATCTAAACCGTCTTCAAACAAAGCGATATTTGCCATAACATACGCAGCGGTAACGATTCCATGTTTGCGGCTTTTAAGTTCAAATTCAGGATATAAAAACCCTGTTTTCTGATAGTGACTAATCTCTTTGCTCACATCCGCTTCAGACCGACCTGTTTCAGCTATAATTCGTTTCGTTTCCTTTTTTCGGAATTCACGCTTGATTTTCTTTGACTCAGGCAAGAGTTTCTTTTTTTCTGCGTCAATTAGGTCATCAAGTTCATTGAGTTGTTTGGCATTCAATTTAAATGTCATTGCTTAATGCTCCACCTGGAAAGTAAAGATATTGAGATTCGGTCAGTTCAAAATCTTTTGTAATGGTTGGTGGTGCTTTGAAAATAAGGTGTTCACCTGAATATACGGAATTATCAAACAAATGACGAACGTGCATTTTTCCATCCTTGTCAGAAATTTTAATCTCGCCAGTACCACTCATCCAAGATGAGTATTCAATGAATTTCCCAACTGTCTTTAAGCACATATCTGGAGCTAACCTCACAAATACATGGCAGCCACTAGAAGACGAATTTTCAGAAGTTCCCTTTATTCGCACTCTTGAGCTACTGGATTTTTCTATTAGCATTTCGCTTTTTTCAAAACCTGGATGGTACGAAATTAATGTATCTCGTACTTCTTGCATGGAAAGTTTTCCATCGTGATCAAAAAAGGCAATTGATTCACAGTTCTGCTGTAACGGGAAAAATTCTTTTGTGCGTTGTATGACGTTAGTAGTTAACGGGTGTTGTTGTAAATATCTCTTTGATACGATATTTGGGCAGTCAGTTTTATTGATGCCAATCGCGACGGCTTGACTGGAATCTAGTGATTCGTGAAGTTGATGTAATTCTTCAAGATTGTTAACAATGCGTGTTTCAACGCTGCCACGAGTCATGATACCGAATGACTCTTTTTGGATTTTACCGTTAGGTAAAAGAGAAAAGCTTTTATTGAGAGGGAGTTCACCTGAATTAGTGAATACGCTGATTTTTAAAGGTTGCATGAATGCTCCTAAAATTTTGATGAAAAAAATTTAAGCAGCCGCATTTCTTGAATATTTAGTCTGTTTGTAATAAAATCAAGGTGTTAACGCTTTGATTCCAACTAACAGTATGTCTCGAAACATGGCTACTACGGATTGGTTTTGTTTTTAACTACTATCTCAGTAGGGCTTATACTTCCTACGGTCATCACCCACTTTGATAGTGTCATTGTTGAAGCTGTGAACTATGGTTTATGGCTTCATAAATATATTTTCTCCTCTGTATCCCTGAAGTGCGATAAGCATTGATTTAAACCCATTGTTAATGCTTCGTCTAAAGTAGCATCATCATCAAGTCCCATTTCATACATGTAACCTGAAATTATTTCCATCGTTTCTTGCTGCTCTGGACGGGTGCGATTAAAAGTGTGGGGAATTTAGTAGAATATCGTTATTTAAATTGACAGAAACCATGACTAAAAACGACCAAATTTTCCTCAACCGCCTAAATGAACATCCAGAACTGCGTGAACGAATGGAAGGACTTTTG
>CAINDC010000148.1 GCA_903847275.1 uncultured Pseudomonadota bacterium | reverse complement strand
TTTTGATTTCGATTGTGAGTTCGTTGTCAGTACGTTTTGTAATTGATGTTTTCATGGGAAAAATCCTTTTTTCCCCCTCTTTTACCACATCAAACTACATTAAATGGAATCAGCACCCGCACAACCCTCTTATTTTTTATATCTTATTGATTTTACTACCCGCACTGGTTTGCAGGGACCATCGTAAATTTAACATCTACCGATTCCGTAGTATTGCATACCTGCAGTTGTAACCTCTTCGGCTTCATATAAAGCACGTCCATCGAATAAAACATTAGCTTTAAGTTGTGTAGCTAGGTAACTAAAATCGGGACTTCTAAACTCTTTCCATTCAGTCAATACTGCAAGCGCATCGGCACCTTGCAACGCAGCGTCTTTGCTGTCAACAATGGTTACATTTGCAAAGTCAGCAAAAATATCGCGTGCCACACTACCTGCAGCTGGGTCATAAGCCAAAACACGACAACCAGATTTCACTAATCCTTCGATTAAAACACGGCTAGAGGCTTCGCGCATATCATCAGTATTTGCTTTGAAAGCCAGCCCCCAAACCGCAAATGTTTTGCCAGTTAATGAATCACCAAAATGCGTTTGAATTTTCTGTAGTAATACTGTTTTTTGAAACTCATTCGCTTTTTCAACAGCATTAACGACCTGTAAGCTAACGCCGTGTTCATGTGCTGTCTTCAATAAAGCTTTTACATCTTTTGGGAAACAACTGCCACCGTATCCTACGCCCGCGTATAAAAACTGTGAGCCAATACGCGAATCACTGCCGATACCACGACGAATTTCTTCAATATCAGCCCCGACAGTTTCAGAAAGATTAGCCAGTTCATTCATGAAACTAATGCGCGTTGCAAGCATCGCATTTGCTGCATATTTCGTTAATTCTGCGGATCGGACACTCATTGCCACAAATTTTTCATGACTACGCGAAAAAGGTGCATAAAGACGCTGCATAATAACTGTCGCTTCTGCACTATCGCTACCTATGATAACCCTATCAGGTTTCATAAAGTCATCAATTGCCGCCCCTTCTTTTAAAAATTCTGGGTTGGACACCACATAAAATTCAATAGTTTCACCTCGCACTTTTAAGGCGGCGGCTAAGGTTGCCTGAACTTTGTCTGCTGTACCTACTGGAACCGTTGATTTATCAACCACGACCAACGGTGATTGCATCACCCGCCCAATCTCTTTTGCAGCCGCTAAGACATGAGATAAATCAGCTGAACCATCTTCGTCAGGTGGTGTTCCCACTGCAATGAATACGACTTTGGCATCTTTCAAGGCTTCTTCGTAAGACGTAGTGAATTGAATTCGTCCATCTTGCAAGCAGCGTTGCACGATAACATCAAGACCTGGCTCATGAATTGGAATGATGCCTTGTTTGAGTTTTTCAATTTTTACAGCATCTATATCAACACAAACAACGGAATTACCCATGTCAGCAAAACAAGCCCCCGACACTAATCCAACGTAACCAGTACCAATTACTGCAATACGCATTATGCTTCTCCTTATATTTACCAGTTTGCGAAAATAGCTAATGGTTTCTTTTAGTCCATCTTCTAAACAAGGATGCGATTAAAAGTGAGGGGGATTTTAAAAAAGTTACGCAGCAACTGTATCCCAGAATTTATCCCAATCGTCATTTGCTCTCACTACTCGTAGCGTTAACATCGGTTCGATATTAGCCGCAATCCACCACGCCCCCGATAATTTAAGTCGCTTCTGAATCACGGGTAGTCCCTGCAAACCAGTGCGGGTAGTAAAATCAATAAGATATAAAAAATAAGAGGATGTTGATATTTTTTAAAACCTTTAAAAATCAAGGTACTTTAAAATAGTGGATCACTGATTTTGCATAAAATTAACCCACCTG
>CAINDC010000147.1 GCA_903847275.1 uncultured Pseudomonadota bacterium | reverse complement strand
ATTTTGAAAGGTTGATAAGGCACTTTTTAAAGTGCCTAATCCACTGAGTTTGGTTTGCGAGATAGTTACTTTAGCTGCAATAGCATCCAATTGAGGTTTACCCTCAGCTGCCGTTAATTGAGTCACGGTTCCCGCAATATCGATACCACTACCGATACCGATTGAAGTTGTTACAGCCATTTCTCGCCTCCACTCTCAAAAATTAAATTACGCTACGTTTTTGTACAATTTACCAATGTTTGCTTCTTGTTGTTTCATTGCACGAATAAAATCGAGCATTTCAACTGTCGGAATTTGGCGAACAAGTTCACCAGTTTTGTTATCAACAATTTTTATCACAACTTGCTTCGTTGCTTCATCGACTTGAAACTGTAAATTATTGTTTGCCGCTTTAAGCAAAGTGTTACCTTCTGCCACAGCCGCTTTTACATCATCAGCATTCAGTTTTTTAGGCTCATTCACTTTATTTAATACGCTTGTATTTTTTGTGTTTGTACTTGCGACTGAAAGTGAAGTCACCTCTGGTGCAGCAACCGAAACCGCAACGCGGCTTGAATCACTTGCATTAAACGTCTGACTTTTTTGAACTTGAATAGCAGCAGGCGTTATATTTGATATTTCGCTCATGACACCCTCTATTTTGCATCCAGTGTGAAAAAAATATAAGTCATCACACTAGTTATTGATTAGGAATCTATCTATCTCATCAACCAACCCATCAACTGGTGGAAATAACATCCACCAGTGATGTTTCGAGTATAAAACCTTATCTCAACAAAGTCATTACACTTTGACCAGACTGATTTGCTTGTGCAAGCATTGCAGTTCCAGCTTGTTGTAAGATTTGACTTCTGCTCAAGTTAGCAGTTTCTGTTGCGAAATCAGCATCCATAATGCGTGATCTAGCAGCAGATTGGTTTTCAATACCGCTTTGCAAGTTAGAAATAGTTGTTGTAAAACGGTTTTGAGTAGAACCCAAGTTAGAACGTTCAGTATCAATTGCTGCAATTGCCGCATCGATGTTGTTGATAGCAGCTAACGCATAATCAGCCGCAACAGCATCAGCTGCTGTTGAAACATCAGTTACCAATTTATTGTTATTGATAAAAGATGATTTATCTGTTTGGTTTGACATCGCTGTTTTCAATGGATCTTCAACAAAAGAAGCACCAGAAATTGCTTTTGCAATAGCTAAACCAGCCAATGTTTTTTGAGCTTCTCTATCCGCACCAAACGCATTGCCTTCTTTGTAAGCTCTGTTAACTGCATCATTCAATGTATAAGTCGCGCTAGTAGCTGCAGCATCAGCAGTAGCTTTGGTAGCAGCATCAGCAGCAGCTTTGGCAGCAGCATCAGCAGCAGCTTTGGCAGCAACATCAGCAGAAATTTTAGCTGTACTTAAAGCAGAAGCTGCAGGATCAGCAGAAACAGCAGCGTTAGCAGTTGCAGCAGCTTGAGCTAACGCTGCATCAGTTGGCGCAGCAGCAGAAGCAGTTGCAGCAGCATTTGCTGCTGCAATCAAAGCATTACCACTAGCATCATTAGTTGCAGTCGCTGCAGTTGCAGCCGCTGCTGCTGCTGCAGTCGTAGCAGTCGTAGCAGTCGTAGCCGCTGCTGCTGCTGCAGTCGTAGCAGTCGTAGCAGTTGCAGCCGCTGCTGCTGCTGCAGCCGCAGTTATAGTAAGCGTTTTTAAATCCAAAGTAGCGGTTGAAGCTGTTAATAACCCAGAAGAGTTTTTTGCAGCAGCTGGCGTGTCAATCGCATCACCAGTTAACTTATTCATCACTTGAACATAAAGATTTTGACCAGAAGCTGAAACGTTCGCAGTAGCAGATGCCGCCAACTGTGTAGCTGTAGTCAACAAAGACGCTGCTTGATTTGAATCAGTCGTACCGCCGACAACAACACTTGAGACTTGAGTTGTTGTTGTTTGATTTTTAGCATCTGCAGCTGTAACAGTATCTGTAAATGCTTGAGACACCAAGTTTGAAGTTCTGTTAGCTGTAGTGCTATTCAATGTAGTTGTTGATGAATCTGCAATTGCTTTTGCTGCTAATTTATTTGCTTCTGCAGCAGCTTTAGCTAAAGCTACATCAGTTGGCGCAGCAGCAGCTTTTTGTGCAGCCACAACAGCTTTATTTGCCAAACCAGCTGCATCATTAGCTGACTTTAAAATAGGGTTAGATCCAGCTGCAACTGCTTGAGAAGAAACAGTTGCAGATAAAGTTGAATCGATGATTTGATTTGCTGGGCTTAATGTTGCTTTTGTTACAGGAGTCAATAATAGACCCATGTTTGAAACGTTAACACTGATACGGCTGTTAGTATCGGTTGTTGCGCCAACTTGAATGTTCAAGCCGCCTGCTAAATCACCATTTAAGATTTTTTTGCCGTTGAATTCGCTGTTTTGAACAACACGCATTAACTCGTCGTTTAATGCTTTGAATTCTGTGTCCATTTTTGCGCGGTCAGAAGCTGATACACCTGCGTTGCTTGATGATTGAACCGCTAAGTCACGCATACGTTGTAAAGTATCTGTTAATGAACCTAATGCGCCCTCAGCAGTTTGAGTTAATGAAACGCCGTCGTTTGCATTTCTTACTGCAACTGTCATACCGCGAACTTGTGAACTCATTCTGTCAGCGATTGCCAAACCAGCAGCATCGTCTTTTGCACTGTTTACACGAACGCCAGATGACAAACGTTGCATTGAAGTAGAAAGTGAAGCTGCAGAAGAGTTTAAGTTACGTTGACCGTTGATTGAGCCAAGGTTGGTGTTAATTACAAGTGCCATGATATATCTCCAAAAGCCTTTTGAGCGGAATTGCTCAAAAAAAGTAAATAAAATTAAAACAAAAGGTTTTTTTATATTGCAAAAGTTTGTAAATCTGAAACTCACGCGGGTTATCGGCGCAATTTTTGGTTACTTTAATTTTTTCTTTATGATTTTTTGCACATCATAAAAAAAGCCTTCCCATTATTTACCGTGTTACGAAAGGTAAGTTATAAGAAGGAAACATCTGAGCATTGAGATTAACGTAATAACGTCATCACTGTTTGCCCCGACTGATTTGCTTGTGCAAGCATTGCAGTCCCAGCTTGTTGCAAAATTTGACTTCTGCTCAAGTTAGCGGTTTCTGTTGCAAAATCGGCATCCATAATTCTGGATTTCGCAGCGGATTGGTTTTCGATACCGTTTTGTAAATTAGAAATCGTAGTTGTAAAACGGTTTTGTGTTGAACCTAAATTTGAACGCTCGGTATCAATTGCTGCAATCGCCGCATCAATGTAGTTGATTGACGCTAACGCATAATCAGCCGCGACACCATCTGCTTTTATTGATGTTTCAGTAACCAATTTGTTATTGGCAATAAACGAGGCTTTATCCGTTTCATTTGATACTGCTGTTTGTAATGGATTTTCAACAAACGCTGTTCCAGCTAATGCTTTTGCAAGTGCAAACGCTGCCAATGTTTTTTGTGCTTCCCTGTCTGCACCAAAAGCATCCAACGCCTGATAAGATCTATTTACGGCAGCATTTAATACATTGTCAGTTGTCAATAAACCAGCAGCATTTATCGATGAAGCGGGAAGATCAATCGCATCGCCTGTTAACTGATTCATAATATCAACATAAATATTTTGACTCGATGCTGCAATATTGGTTGTAGCAGATTCTGCAAGTTGTCTCGCAGTTGTTAATAGCGATGCGGCTTGAGTTGCATCTGTTGTTCCACCCGTGGTGGATTTAGCCTGAACAGCAGCATTGCTTTCGGCAACCGAAACATTAGTTGCTTGGTTTTTAGAATCTGATGCTGCTACAGTGTCCGAAAAGGCTTGAGAAACAAGTATTGCTTTAAAATTCTTATCTGTACTTGAAAGCGTATTTGTTGACGATGCCGCAATTTCCTTTGCTGCTGCAGCATTTGCAGCAGATGCAGCGGTAGCTAATGCTAAATCCGTAGGAGCTGCAGCTGCTTTTTGTGCAGCGACAACTGCTTTATTTGCTAAATCTGCCGCTTTATTTGCAGATTTTAAAAGTGGATTTGCTGCCGCCTCAACAGCCTTAGCAGAAATAGTAGCAGCGAGAGTTGAATCAATTTTTTGTGTTGCAGGACTTAGCGTCGTTTGTGTAACGGGGGCTAATAATTTGCTCATGTCTGATACTGCCACACTAATACGGCTGTTTGTATCAGTTGTTGCACCGACTTGAATGTTTAAACCATTAGCTAAATCACCATTCAAAATCTTTTTACCGTTAAATTCACTATTTCCTATTACACGCAATAATTCATCATTTAACGCTTTGAATTCTGTGTTCATCTTAGCGCGATCCGCCGCCGAAACCCCTGCATTACTTGATGATTGAACTGCCAAATCACGCATACGTTGCAAAGTATCGGTTAATGAACCTAACGCGCCTTCAGCAGTTTGAGTGAGTGAAATTCCGTCATTTGCATTTCTAACTGCGACAGTCATACCGCGTACTTGAGATGTCATTCGATCGGCGATAGCTAAACCTGCTGCATCGTCTTTCGCACTATTGACACGCACCCCCGAAGATAACCGCTGCATTGCCGTAGATTGCGCTGTTGCTGAACCAGTTAAATTTCGCTGCCCATTAATTGAACCTAAATTGGTATTAATTATAAGTGCCATGATATTGCCTCCAAAAAGTACTAACCAAAAAGTAAGTGTTACTATGAGTAAAATTCTGATAATACGCAGTATTTTTAGGTAGCAATTTGCCTCTCGGAAAACAAATTAATCGCAATAAAAAAACACTGCATAAAATCAGTTACCAAATACTCAGCACAATAGAAGCCAATATATTAAAAAATAATAAATAACAATGAAATACATCAGAAATAATAGTAATGAAAGTAATGAAAAAGCCAATCATTTGACAATTAAAACCATCAAAAAATTGAAATAGTTACGATAATGAAAGTTTTAATTTTTGAATATATTACGGCGAACGGTGAAGCGTCAGAAAGTTTGGCTCGAGAAGGTCAAATGATGCTTGATGCGTTGTTAGAAAATTTCGCGAAATTGCCGAATGTTGAAGTCATAATTGCAAATAAAAATGCATTTCAACATCAAATAAAAATCGTCGATGCGGTTTGGGTGATTGCACCTGAATTCGACGGAATTTTGGAATGTCTTTGTCGCTACGTTGAAAATGCTAATAAACGTTTACTCACTTCACCGTCGAAAGCTGTTGCATTGACGGCAAATAAATTAACGACTTTTCAGATTTTAAATGCTGCAAAAATTCCAACTGTTCCGACTGAAATTTTTAATTCGACGCAAAATTATGATCAAACAAAAGAATGGATTATCAAACCAATTGACGGCGTGGGAGCAGAAAATACATTTTTGCTTACGTCAAAAAATGATTGGTCTGCCCTGCCCTTACTCGAAAAAAATTGCATTATTCAACCTCATTTAAACGGCGAAAAAACGAGTTTATCGTGTATTTTCAAAAATGGTGAAGCACGTTTGTTATGCGTAAACTTGCAAATTTTTGAGGTGAAAAGTCAGCAATATGTTTTGAAAAATATCGAAGTGAATTTCAAACTAGATGATGGGCGTTATCAAAAACTCGCGTCACAAATTGCATTAGCCTTTCCTGATTTATTTGGTTATGTCGGTGTGGACTTGATTGAAACCGAGAATGCTTGTTTTGTTCTCGAAATCAATCCACGTTTAACCACTTCATTTGTTGGAATTGAAAAGGCATTGGGTTTAAATGTGGCGGAATTAGTTTTGGCGTTGTGATTTTCGCCGTGTAGCAAAAAAATCTTTCAATAATTGCGAACAGGTTTCTTCCAGAATTCCACCTTGCCATTCAACACGATGATTTAAAAATGGCGCGTCTGTTAAATTCAACGCATTGCAAACTGCACCACGTTTTTCGTCAAATGCACCAAATACCAAGCGTTTTACTCGTGCATGACTAATCGCGCCCATGCACATCACGCAGGGTTCTAACGTCACATAAAGCGTGGTATCAATTAAACGGTAATTTTCAATCACATTTCCAGCACGTCGAATCGCTACAATTTCTGCGTGTGCGCTTGAATCATGCGTTTCAATAACGGCGTTCCAACCTTCTGCAATCACTTGTTCATTTTTCACCAGAACAGCACCAACAGGGACTTCACCAAATTCTTCAGCTCGTTGGGCTAATCGAATGGCGTAACGCATCCAGCTTTCGTCTGTTAAAATATCGCTCATTCTTATTCTCACTTTTAAAAATTCGATGTCAAAATTCAATCTACAAACGCTTTTTCGCCCTGAAGTTTTAGCATTATCTGCGTATCACGTTGCAAACGCGCAAGGCTTTATTAAACTCGATGCCATGGAAAATCCCTATACTTGGTCAGACGAAATAAAGCAAACATGGTTAGCAGAACTTAAAGATTGTGCGTTAAATCGTTATCCTGATCCAGAAGCGCGTGAATTGGTCGCAACGTTGAAAATGTTAAATCAACTTCCTGATGAAATTGATTTGTTACTTGGTAACGGTTCAGACGAGATTATTCAATTATTGTTAATGGCATTGCCATCAAATTCGCACGTTTTAAGTACCACACCTAGTTTCGTGATGTACAAACAAATCAGCGATTATTTAGGCTTAAATTATCATGGTGTTTCGTTGACAGATAATTTTGAGTTGGATTTATCTGCGATGTTGGCAGCGATTGAACAATATAATCCTGCAATTATTTTTCTCGCGTATCCAAATAATCCAACAGGAAATTTGTTTAACGTTGATTCAATAAACGCCATTATCGATGCAGCAAATGGTTTAGTGATTATCGATGAAGCCTATGAACCATTTGCGAATAATGCGAGTTTTATGCACAACATTATGAACAATGTTTTGGTGATGCGAACCGTTTCAAAATTGGGATTGGCAGGTTTGCGTTTAGGTTATATCGCAGGTGAACATAAGATTATTGAACAACTACACAAAATACGTTTGCCTTATAACATCAACGTATTAACGCAAACGACAGTGCAATTCGCGCTTAAACACAAAAAAATTTTTGATGAACAAACAACAGCGATTTGTAACGAACGGGCTTTAATGTTCAATGCTTTAAATTCGTTAAATGGAATTACTGCCTACGAAAGTGCTGCGAATTTTATTTTATTTAAAACGCCTGAAAATCAAGCAACCCAAATTTTTGAAGCTATAAAAGCACAAGGTGTCTTGATTAAAAATGTGCATCCGCAAGGCGGTTTATTAACAGATTGTTTGCGTGTAACCGTTGGAACACCTGACGAAAATCAGGCATTTTTACAGGCGTTAAAATCAGCTTTTTAGCATTTCCAAAACTAACGCTGCCATATTTTGAATACCACCGCCCTGCCCTAATTTTTCCCGCACGATTTCTAAATCAGCGCGACAATTTTGGGCAGCTTCCGAATCCGTTAATAAACGTTTAATTTCAGTTGCTAAATTTTCTGCAGTCGCATCATTTTGAATCAACTCGCGCACAATTTGTTCACCAAAAATGATATTCGGTAAACCAATAAATCGTGTTTTCACCAGATGTTTTCCCAGCCAATACGTCAACGAATTTAAACGATAACAAATTACCATCGGAATGCCGAGTAACGCAATTTCTAACGTCGCAGTTCCTGAACACGACATAATCGCATCACAACATTGCATCACATCGTAAGGCTGATTTTTAATCACTTTGACGTTAACAGTGGCGCGATTCAAATAACGTTGAATTAAATCGTCTGGCAGCGAATCGGCTTGAGGGAAAATAAATTGGCAGTTTGGGAAAAAAATTTTCAACTGCTCCGCCGCTTCTAACATCACAGGTAACAAGCGTTTAATCTCATTGGCACGACTGCCTGCAACCAATCCAATAATCGGTGCATCAGAATTTAAAGAAAAGTTTTTTAAGGCTTCGGCTTTGGTGAAACGTGGAATTACTTTATCGACGGACGGATGCCCGACATAACGCACAGGCACATTTTCGGTTTCATAATAAGCGGTTTCAAAGGGAAAAATCACCGCCATCATATCAATCACCGCGCCATATTTTTTTACACGATCTTTACGCCAAGCCCAAACCTGTGGACTGACATAAAATAAGACTTTGATGCCGTGCTGTTTAGCAAATTTCGCTAATTGATAATTGAATTCTTTGTAATCGACACAAATCAACAAATCAGGACGTTCATTAAGCAACAATTCCTGCATAATTTTGAGAGCGCGACGAATTTCAAAATAATGTTTGGCGACTTCAGCTACGCCAATAACCGCGATTTGACTTGAATCATAACAAAGTGAAATGCCTACTTGCGCCATTTTCGCGCCACCCATTCCACTTGCATTCAATTTGGGACTTTGTTTTTTGAGTTCTAAATAAAGATTTGCTGCGTGAGCATCGCCCGAACTTTCTCCCGCACTAATGCAAATCTTCAAAGATGTTTTAATCACGGTAATTGGTCAAAGTCTATGAAATCTTCTTTATCTTGGTAACGGGCATGAATTAACAGCACCTCATCCCAAGCACGAATAAATGCTTCAACACATTGTGGATCAAAATGAGTTCCTGATTGATCAATTAAAAATTGTCTAGCATCTTTTAACGCCCATGCTTTTTTATAAGGGCGTGCAGATGTAAGTGCATCAAAGACATCACCGACAGCAATAATTCGACCAAACAACGGAATTTCTTCACCTTTTAAATTATTGGGATAGCCACTGCCATTAAATTTTTCATGATGACTAAATGCCATCGTGGCTGCAGTACGAATTAACAACGAATCACTGTCACATAAGATGCTGTAACCAATATTTACGTGTTGCTTCATGACGGCAAATTCAGCTTCCGTTAATTTACCTTGTTTTAACAAAATTACATCAGGAGTGGCAACTTTTCCAATGTCGTGCATCGGGGCAGCATCTAAAATCAATTCCTGTTCCGCTTCACACAAATTTAATTCACGAGCAATCAATCTTGAATAATTTGCCATACGTAATAAATGCTGACCAGTTTCTGGGTCGCGATGTTCAGCAGCTTTTGAAAGGCGCAACACCATTTCTTTTTCGCTTGCTAATAATTCTTTGGTTGCGGCTTTAATTTCAATCGCCAACCATGCTGCTCTATCAATTAGCTCAATTTGACTTTTGCGTAACGAAAGCAAATTGCGTGTGCGTGCTAAAAATTCGGTTTTATCAACAGGTTTTGTTAGAAAATCATGTGCGCCCAATTCTAATGCTTGGTGTCGTACCTGACTTTCAATATCCGCCGTTACCATAATTAACGGAATATCTTTATAGCCTTCAATGGCTCGAAAAAGCTTAATAAATTCTAAACCGTCCATTTCTGGCATCATATAATCAAGTAATACTAAATCGGGTTCGTTTATTTGACACCATTCCATCGCTTTTTTAGCATCATCAAAACACTCACTTGACGTACCATTTATATTTTTCAATAAATGACGAAAAAGCATTAAGTTAGTCGCGTTATCATCAACAATCAATACTCGATAGTTCATATTAATCCTATTCTCTATTTTCAATAAACAGCTTGATACGATCTAACTCCGCTTGAATTTGTACTGATAAATAGTCAATTTCCGTCCAGTTTTGCTGAGAAACTGAGCTTTCAAGTTTTTCAGCCATCGAAGCTAAAATAATCGCACCGATATTATAAGCTGAACCTTTGATATTATGAGCAACCGATTTAATATCTGTCGTGCGATTAGTAACTGCTGTCGTTAATTTATCCTTAAAATCAGGAAGCGAATGACAAAATACTTCTAACAACTCTTGAATAATTTCTTCGTCACCGTCAAACAAATCCATTACACGACTCATATCAATTGGACACAACAATATATTATATTCAGCAGGTTTACTTGAAGATGTGTCGATTGAATTTGCGGTGTTCAGCCATCTTTGTAAAACAGAAAAAAGTATCTCAACATCGATAGGCTTGGTTACATAATCATCCATACCTGCATCCAAACAAAGTTCTCTGTCGCCCTGTATTGCGTTTGCTGTCATTGCAATAATCGGAACACGTTTTTGATTAGAGGCTATCTCATTAAGACGAATTAAACGAGTGGCTTCAAAACCATCCATAATTGGCATCTGACAATCCATTAACACCAACACATAAGAACGTATTTTCAATATATCAACCGCTTCTTGTCCATTATTCGCAATGTGAATGCTGTAACCTAATTTACTTAAAACATGTTTAGCGACTTGCTGATTTACCAAATTATCTTCCGCAAGCAAAATCAACTGTTCAACTTGTGATTCAGATGCGTTCTTTCTTGCACCTGTAGGTAAACTAAGTGGTTCTAACTCAACAACTTGATCCAATTCTTTCGGGTGAAAAATGTTTGCAATCGTATCAAATAAAGTCGACTGTTTAACTGGTTTAACTAAAACATTTGCCACGCCAACATCAAGTAATTCTTGTTTTACATTCAAAGTATTTGATTCTTGGCACGCGATAATCGGAACATTTTTAAAATAATCTTTCGATTTCACAACATCAACAACAGTTATAAGTTCGTCGTTAGACATTTCAACTAACAAAATCGCGTCGTAATTTTTCCCTTGTGATTCAGCAGTGTTAAGAAATTCGAGCATTTCATCATTACCGTTTGTGATACTGACCAACATGCCCCACGCCTTCAAATAGGCTAAATATATTTCACGACATTCCGTATCTTTACCACTGACAATTATTTGTTTTCCGCGTGATCTATCAATGGCAACAAGCGGTTGTTGTGATGCAATTTTTAATGGTATTTCAACCCAAAAAGTGGAACCTTTACCCAGCATACTTTCCACACCGATACTTCCGCCCATCAATTCAATAAGGCGTTTTGAAATAGACAATCCCAACCCTGTTCCCCCATATTTTCGGGTGGTAGAACTATCGGCTTGTGAAAATGGTTGAAATAAATTCAGCTGCTGATCGGATGAAATGCCAATTCCGTGATCGCTCACTTCAAGACGAATCAATGCAATATCTTCTGTTTTATTCAGCAAATTGGCTCGCGCAATAACAGCACCTTGTGATGTAAATTTCACGGCATTACTTAAAAAATTAAGTAAAATTTGACGTAATCTTAATGGATCACCAATCAAGCGTTCTGGAATCAATGGCTCAACGAATGTCATTAACGACAACGATTTTTCTTGCACATTCATCGCAACAATATCAGCACAACCTTCAAAAACTTGCTGTAACGAAAACTCAATCCATTCGACATTTAACTGTCCCGCTTCAATCTTAGAAAAATCTAAAATATCATTGATAATGCTAAGTAATGCTTGCGATGACGTATTGATAATATCAGTAAATTCTAATTGATCAGCATCAAGTAACGTATCAAATAACAAATCCGTCATGCCAATAATTCCATTCATTGGTGTCCGAATCTCGTGACTCATAGTCGAAAGAAAATCAGATTTTAATCGCGAAGCTTTTTCAGCCGCTTCTTTTGCTTGCATAAGTTGATCTTGAATAACTTTTTGTGAACTCACATCACGAAAACACGCAACTGAACCAATCAACTTATTACAATCAATAAGCGGCATACCCACCATACTCACTTGAACACGACTGCCATTTTTATGAAAAAATACTTCATCATCTGAGCGATAAGCTTGCTTATTTTTCATACTTAAAAAAATAGGACACTCTGACGATGGCAACGGGGATCCATCAGGACGGGCATAATGAATAATGGAGTGAATAGATTTACCTTTCAATTCAGAAAGTGTCCAACCTAACATATGTTCAGCACCAGAATTTAGATAGGTAAGATTGCCGTTAGCATCTAGCGTATAAACGCCATCGCCTAAATTATTTAAAATAGTTCGTTGCCATTCTTCCGCTTTAATTGCCGCGACTTCCATTTCTTTTTGTGCGGTAATATCAGTCCGCATCGAAATGTAATGATCAACGTCACCATCGGTATCCATAAATGGAACAATAGTCGATTGAACCCAATATAAATCACCTGATTTGGCTTGATTACAAAAATTACCTTGCCACACTTGACCACTGCTAATGGTTTGCCACATATCAATAAAATAATCTTTTGGATGATAGCCCGAATTAAGCAAACGATGATTTTGACCCAATAATTCCTCAGTGGTGTACCCGCTTATGTCACAAAATTTTTGGTTAACATAAGTAATGTTACCTAATTTGTCAGCCATACTGACAATTGCGTGTTGATCAAGGGCAAATTGATTCAGTTCAAGTTCATGTAATGAATCATTAAGTAATTGTGATGATTTATCATAACGTCGTGCTGTATGAACAATACCAGCAAGTGACAAAAACAAGATAAAACCCAGCAAAGACTTGTAGAAATTGGCAACATGAGTATCGTGATTTAGCATCGCATTGTTTGCTTGCTCAATTTCTTTTAAAGCGTTGAGCAAATTTAATCGCTGTAATTCATTCGTAGAGTTATTTAACAATTCCGTATTTTCTAAAACTATATTTGAATGAATTAAAAGTGTTTCAAAAAATAAAATTTTATCGGTTTGAACTTCTGTTGCTTTTTTTTCATTAAAATAATCTACAGACCTTAATAGATCATTTTTTAGCACCACATTACTTGGATTTAAACTATATAAAATCAAATTACTAATCGTTCGATTAATCACATACATACTACTCTGACCAAAATTAATTTGATTATTTACGCCTCGTAAATAAAGCAAAGAATTCGTCAGAACAGCAGTTTCAGATTTGAATATTTCGAAGTTGTCTGCCTTCTGTTTAGACAGTTCAATATAACGATTAACGGCTGTTTCAATTTCATTATGCGCTCCAGATTTATTTAATTCTAAAACCGCTTCTAATAAAGCAGCCTTATAAACTCGCCCCTCATGCAAATGAAAGTTTAGCTCGTCATAATTGAGCTTAACAAAATGTAACTGTGTTTCCAGAAAATTGTAATCTAATTGGAAATCTATAATTTTTAAAGCCGATATATTTGAATCAATAGATTCATAAGCAATACGGTGTTTAGGTTCTATATGCAATATCGCCCACGAAATCAGTCCAACTGTCGTGGCGATTGATAGAATTTTAATTAATTTCATTTCAACACCTTTGGCGTTTCACCTACCAATGAATTTAAAAAATCTTCAATAGTTTCAATTTCAGAGTCCGACAATTTCACACCCAACTGATACTTTGCCATCAGCTTAATAGCATCATGTAATGTTTCTACCGAACCATCATGAAAGTAAGGTTTCGTCAACGCGACATTGCGTAACGATGGCACTTTAAATTCATGGCGCGAATCTTCTAATCCCGTGATGTCAAATCGTCCCATATCACTCGCATTTTTAGGATAATCTTTGTAATAATCACGAAAAACGCCAATACGTTCAAACATATTTCCACCAACATTTACGCCTTGATGACAACTTGAACAACCATAAGATTTGAATAATTTGTAACCTTCTTTTTGCCGAGTGCTTAACGCATTGCTGTCGCCTTTTAACCACTTATCAAACCTTGAGTTAGCCATCACTAACGATCGTTCAAATGTAGAAATAACATCGCGTACATTTTCAACAGTTACTTTCTTTGAGTCATAAATACGCTGAAAATGTTCAACATAGTATTTTGAAGCATTGAGTTTTGTTAAAACTTCGTCCCATGAACTGCCCATTTCTAGTGGATTTAAAACGGGACCATCTATTTGTTCTTCTAGTGTTGATACACGTCCATCCCAAAACTGACGATAATTAAAACCGCTATTGAAAACAGTAGGCGTATTTCTATGACCAACGGCATGATTGATGCCCAAAGAAACTTTTACATGATCTGCGCCACCATTTTGTAAATCATGACAATTCGTACAGGCAACACTATTATCGTGTGACAAAATAGGATCGGTAAATAATTTAAAGCCAAGTTCAACTTTATCAGGGTCTAAATCATTTGGATTAGGTAATGGCGTAATAGGTTCTTGATTATTTGTGTCACGCTGAATCCAAGAAAATATTTTAAGTGTTGGATCATCTTTGATTTCGGGTGGGATATTTTGCAACACCATCAATCCCGTCAAAATACAAATCCACAAGATGCCCAATATGATGAACAAATAAAACTTTGTACCCTGTTTAAATTGTTTTTTTTGCATAAGACGATGATCCAAATTTTAAAACGAGTATTAGAGATTATTTCTTCGCAATTGCATTCCATGCAACAAGCCAAACTTGCGATTGATAAGACTCGGTTTTTTTGTCTAACGTGCCATTCAACATCAATTTCAAAGTAGTGTTAATAATGCCAAAAAAGTAGCTGTAAATCAGCATTGGTGCAAGACTACGAATTTCACCGTTATTAATGCCAAGTTGAATCATTTTCAACATTTTATTCACGACTGGCGTTTGTAAATAAGGTTTGGTGTCAGCAGGTAAAAATTCGTGTACATTAATTTCAAATAAGAATCGCAAGGCTTCAGGAGCTTCGTCAGTCAATTTAAAAAGTAAATCCACTAAACTATGTAATTGTTCAGATGCTTTTTTATTTCGACGACGAATTTCGTCAATGGAAATACTTAAACTGTCCATAATGGTGGCGTGCAACTCAGCGGCAAGCTGTTGTTTGCTTTCAAAATAAAGAAAAATTTCTTGAGTTTGTGACAACTGCGCGGCTAATGCGATTTCTGTTAGCGAGGTATTAAAATAACCTTTACGCACAAATAAACTCAACGCAGCCAGAAGAATTTCATTTTGTGTTTCATTATTTTTTGGATTCAACATATTGTCCTGTTTTATATTTTATGTGTCCGTTTATTCGGGACTTTCGTGGGTGTTAATAGCGGTAAAAGCCGCTTGTAAATACTGAATCATCGACCATAACGTTAAAATAGCAGCGATATAAAGCAAGCCATAACCAAGTTTTAAAACAGGCAAACCGAATAAATCGTCATGATAAAGCAAGAAACCAATGGAAAGCATTTGTGCGCTGGTTTTCCATTTGCCGAGTGATGAAACTTTGACATGTGCGCGTTGTCCGATTTCCGCCATCCATTCGCGTAATGAAGCAATGGTTATTTCACGCCCGATAATAATTGCTGCGGGAATCGCCAAATAAACATCTGGGATTTTTTGCACTAATAAAATCAAAACGACGGCAACCATCAATTTGTCTGCAACGGGATCTAAAAATGCCCCAAATTGCGTTTCGAGCTGCATTTTTCGTGCTAAATAACCGTCAAGCCAATCGGTAAAACCTGCAAGCAGGAAAATAAACATACACGCGACATTCGCATTTCCCCATGGCAAATAAAACACAATCGTCAATAAAGGGATTAACGCGATGCGTAACAGGGTTAAATAGATTGGGATATTTAATGCTAATGCCATGTTGAATTACGCGGGTTTCAGGTGAATAAGATGGCTTATCATAACACTGTTTAGCGGAGGACTCTGACGTAATTATTATGGTGCTAAAAGTGACAAAATCGTTTCAAAAACCAAATTAAAAGATTCTTTTGTGAGACGTTTTGTGTTCACGTTATAACGGCTAGTATGGTACGAATCGATTAAAAAATGTCCGTTTGGTAATTCATGTTTTGCGTTGTGAGCAAATTTCGCGCTCGATACTTTCAAATTGTAGGCTTTCAAAACCGCTTGATGAGCAATTAACCCCAACGCCAAAATTACCGAATTTTCAGACAAGGTTTTTAACTCGTTCGCTAAAAAGGCATTACAAACGTTAATTTCTTCGCCAGTCGGTTTATTTTGTGGTGGTAAACATTTTACAGCGTTAGTGATTCGCGCATTTTTTAGAATCAAACCGTCGGTTACTGATTCAGAAATCGGCGCGTTACTAAAGCCAAATTCATGCAACGCTTCATACAAAAAAATCCCTGCATAATCGCCCGTAAAAGGTCGTCCCGACGCATTTGCACCGTGCATTCCTGGGGCCAGTCCGACAATCAATAACTTTGCATTTTCATCGCCAAATGGCGCGACAGGTTTGCAGTGATACGTCGAATTTTTTTCTTTTACTTCACACAAAAATGCCGCGAGACGCGGGCATTTTTGGCAATTCATATCGAAGTAATCTACGGGCATTTAGTACACGTCACGAACGTAACGTTTATCTTTTTTGAGCTGATTAACGTAGTCGATAGCTTGTTGTTCAGATTTATTTCCATGCGTTGCAATAACGTCGTGCAGGGCTTTATCTACGTCTTTTGCCATGTAATACGCATCGCCACAAACGAAGAAATAACCACCTTCTTCTAACCACGAAAATAATTCTGCGCCGTGTTCGCGCATTTTGTCTTGAACATAAATTTTTTCTTCTTGGTCACGCGAAAACGCTAAATCTAAACGGTTCAACAAACCGCTGTTGCCCATTTGTTCTAATTCATCGCGGTAAATAAAATCGGTTGTTGCATTTCTGTCACCGAAAAATAACCAGTTTTTACCTTTCGCTCCACGAGTTTGGCGTTCTTGTAAAAACGCGCGGAATGGTGCAACGCCTGTCCCAGGTCCAACCATGATTATTGGTAAATCGTTGTTATCTGGCACACGAAAAACTTTGTTTGGCGTGAAGAAGCAACGAATTTCGGTTGTTTCATCAGTCAAATCCGCGAGAAATGTTGAACAAACGCCTTTGTGTGGACGTTCAAACGCATCATAACGCACACTGGAAACCGTCAAATGCACTGTTTCAGGATTTGCTTTGCCGCTTGAAGAAATTGAATAGGCGCGATGTTGTAATGGTTTAAGCAGACCAAAAAACTCGTCTATTGTGAATTCAAGATTTGGATTTTGGCGCAGTAAATCCAAAATATCACGTCCCCACAAATACTTACTCAATGCGTCTTTATCATTTAGTGCATTATTTAATTCTGCATTGCCTGAACGGATAGCAATTTCTTGTAAAAGTTCTTTGCTAGGTGTTTTGATTTCAAATTGATTGAGTAATTTATTTTCTGGCTCTGTGCCGAAAAAATTAAGTTCTTTCAAAATGTCTTGAACCAAATCTGGACAATTTGTTGGCACAACACAAAGTGCGTCGCCTGCTTCATAACTCAAGCCTGAACCCGCGATTGAAATTTCATAATGACGGGTTTCTTTTGACGAATTTTCAGCCGTTAATAAACGATTCACGAGTAATTTTGCAGGGAATGGATTTTTGCGGTTGTATTGTGATTTGTCGTCGCTGCCATCTGAAACAATTGCCGTGGTTGCATCGCTACCTGCTAACGCTGGAATGACAGAGTGCATCCATTCTTCGGCAGGTTCTTCGTATTCGACATCGCAATCGACGCGCGTTTGCAAACGGGTTGCGCCCAATTCGGCTAAACGGTTGTCCCAATCAATTCCTGCTTGGCAGAATAAATCGTAACTCGTATCGCCAAGTGAAAGAACCGCAAATTGTAGGTTTTCTAGTTTCGCCATCGAATCCGCTTGAACAGCAGACCACAACATTTGCGCGTTGTCTGGCATTTCGCCTTCGCCGTAAGTGCTGGTGACGATGAGCAAGGTTTCCATTTTTGCCAGCGCATCGGCATCGACTTCGTCCATGCTTTTGATGACAGGATTTAAACCGTGTGCTTTGGCGACTTTGACGGCATCACGCGCCACTGATTCGGCGGTGCCAGTTTGTGAACCGTACAAAATATGGATGGTGCGAGCGGTTTGCGTGTTGCCGCTATTTTGCACAAGTTGTGAATGCAAGCCTGCGAAAAATCCGCCGAGCCATGCACGTTGGTTATCGCTGTAAGGTGCGTCGTTTGGAAGTTGGTGTGTTTTCATTTCATTAAACCTAAAATTTATTTTCCCGATTAAGCCGCAAGTCCATCTTGTGCCAATTCCAGCCCAACCAAACTCGCCAAATGTTTCTCAACAGGCTGAATGTTTGCCAGTGCAACACGATTTGCGTGGCTTTGCTCAATAATCCAAACCGTTGAACCCATCGAGTTAATGCTTTGCACCGAGCGATTGATTAACGCGGTTTTGTAATCATTCAGCCGTTTATTTGCCAGCAAAGCCGCGATTTCATCATAGCTATAACTGCTGTAGGCTTCACGAGTGGTTTTAACTAACGCATCTTGCAATTTGCGAGGACGTTCCAAAATCAGTTTTTTCGCCGCTTTTTCGATGTGAGCTGGCGTGCGTTGTGATTCTGGCGCAGCTTTGAGCATTTCAGTTGCGACCGCTTGCGCTTTATCAAACACCGCAAAACTGTTAATCAAGTTAAACGCCAACGCGCTGTCAATTTCGCCAAACGCGGGAATCGCACCGTTAAATAATGGTTGATCTGATTGATAGGCTTTTTTGACTTGCGCGATTTGCGTTTGTGCCAATTCAACCGCCAATTCTTCAATCATTTCTTTTGCATCCATCGACGCTTTTAAATAGCTCGCAGTTTGCGTTTTATACAACCACGACGGCGTTGCAAATTTGAAATGTTGACGTTCGGTCGCCCAATTCGCCAACAGATTTCGCGCTTTGCTTGAATTCGCGTATTCAGCGTGTTGTTCGAGCATGTGCAACACGATTTTTTCATGTGCGTCGTCTTCGGTTAAATCGTGTAATTCCACAGACGTTTTGTCGTACAACGCGGCGAGTTTATTTTCTGGGTAATATTGGTAAGCGTTACCGCCTGACATGCCGTTACAGAAACCTTTACCAAAGCCGCCGATGTTAAGCACCACGCCATTGGTCATGTATTCGCAACCGAAATCGCCTACGCCTTCAACCACCGCCATCGCGCCAGAATTACGCACCGCAAAACGGTCGCCAGCTTCACCGTTGACAAATACTTTGCCGCCCGTTGCACCGAATAACGCGAAGTTACCAATTAAAACATTATTGCCAGGCGTTTTGATGCCGCCACCTGGTGATTCGACAACTAACACGCCGCCGCTCATGGTTTTGCCCACGCCGTCGTTTGCCGTGCCTAAATGATGCAACTTCATGCCGTCATTTAAAAACGCGCCATAACTTTGACCTGCTGAACCATTTGTTTTAATGACAATTGTTTCAGGGGCGAAATAACGACGACCATTTTCAGCTTTATAAATAAATGGTGCGTCGCCTTTGAATTCGTAATTTAAAATTCTTTCAATATCAATCGCTAACTGTCCTGCAACGGTTTTGTCGTTGTTGTTGAGTTTGAATTCTGCGCCTTCGATTACGAGATTTTCAGCTTTGCCGTCTGCTAAAAACGCTTTCACGCGCTCTAAAATTTTGTCGTCGGTTTTGAAATCGGCTTCCAAATAAATCGGTTTTTCGATTTTAACTTCTTCGACTTGACGCAACATTTTGCTCAAATTCAATTTACCAACCATGCAAGGATGATTGATTAACTCAAGCAAATCCGTTTTGCCGCGAATGTCACGCAACGATTTATAGCCAAGCGAAGCGAGCAATTCCCGAACTTCGTGTGCGACGTTCATAAAATACTGCGCTAAAACTCGCGGGTCGCCTTTGAATTCTTCGTGTGCAGTAGTCAAACCAGCGGGGCATTTGATGTTGCAATTTTTTGCCATCACGCAACGCAACATCATCAACGCCGTCGTGCCGAACTCGAAAGAATCTGCGCCTAAAATTGCTGATTTCACCACGTCTAAACCGCTTTGGTGTGCGCCAGAACAACGCAAAATCACTTTATCGCGCAAACCATTAACCGCTAGGGCTTGATGCACTTCGGCAATCCCGATTTCAGGCGAACGTCCTGCGTGTTTCAAACTGGTAACTGCCGCCGCACCTGTGCCGCCTGTGTTGCCTGCAACGTTGATAACGTCTGCGCCAGCCTTTGCTACACCAACCGCAATCGTGCCAATACCTTCAGACGAAACGAGTTTTACGCCCACTTTTACGCGAGCTGCTTTTGCATCGTGAATCAACTGCCCTAAATCTTCAATCGAATAAGTATCGTGATGCGGCGGCGGGCTGACGAGTTCCACTTTTGGTGTGCCGCCACGCAATGCCGCGATTTCTACCGATACTTTCATCGCGGGCAATTGTCCACCCTCGCCAGGTTTTGCACCTTGCGCGATTTTGATTTCGATTTCTTCAATTGTAGGATCTGCTAAATAACCTACCCAAACGCCAAATCGTCCTGAGGCAAATTGTTTGATTTTGCTAGATTTGATGCTATTGAAACGGCTGTAATGTTCGCCGCCTTCGCCAGAATTGCTCAATGCACCGACAATGTTTGTGCCTTGTGCAACCGCTTCATGCGCTTCGGCAAGCAACGCGCCGTGACTCATCGCGCCCGATGCTAACGTTGCGGTAATTTCGTGTGCAGGTTGAATTTCTGATAACGGCAATGCTTTTTCAGCAAATTTTAACGCCAAAACATCACGCAACGCAGCGGGTCTTGCATCACGTTCGGCGTATAAATTTTTCGTAAAACTACGATACGCAGGCGTAATCCCAAAATTATCAATTTGCTGCGGCGTGCGTTTTTCGTAACCCAAATCCAAATACGCTAAATCACTCGCTTCTGGCGATTTTTCAACATACAAAATCGCTTCGTCAGTCATGTTGATATATTCCCGCACGGCTGTGTTGCCGTAAGAATGCCCCGCGCCGTCTTGACGTTCTTTGAATAAGCCTAAGAATGGAATGTCTTTTTCAGTTTCAACGGTCAACGATTTGCGATGCCATTCAGTCGCGCTTGCCGCAATATCCGCATATTGCACGCCGCCAACTGACGAATGAATGTTCGGGAAATACGGGCTTAATTTGGGTTCGTCAGTGTCTAAATAATTTGACTCGAAAAATTCGCCACCGATATAACTTTCAGCCGTACACAAACCGAATTTGCCCATCGTTTTCATGAGCGATTTTTCTGTGCCTTTTGAGAATTTATCGAGAGCTTTTTGCTGGTCTATGCCTGAATAAAGCGTGATTGCGCGATTGTGAACGCTTAACGAACAAATTGCTGACGCACCAAAACCTAAAATGGTGGCGACATCGTGCGGACTTGCGGCTTGCCCCGTTTCTGAAATTAACGACGAATTGAAGCGCAAGCCTTGTTGCACCAAACGTTGATTTGCGGCGGCAATCGTCAACAAAGCAGGAATTGCCGCTTGAGTTTTCGTGATTTTTGCGTCGCTTAAAATAATGATACCGATATTATTTAACGCCGCTTTTTCAACTTGGTCACAAACGGTGTTAATTGCACGAGTTAAAGCATGTTCGTTGCCTTCGGCATTATCAAAATCAGGCGTGTACAAAGCATCAATCGTGATAGTTGAAACCGCAGTTTGACGACGAATTTGCTCTAATTGTGTGCGTTGTAAAATCGGACTTTCAATAACAAGTTGTTTGCTGTTTTCTGAAAAAGTCGGTTTTGCGCCTAACGCCACACGCAACGTCATGCCGTCACTTTCACGAATTGAATCAAGCGGTGGATTGGTCACTTGTGCGAAACGTTGACTGAAATAACGTGACATTCCACCTTCTGCTCCACAAAGCGCATTCGGTGCAAGCCCGTAACCCATTGCCGAGATACGTTCCATGCCTGTTGCCAAAATTGGGTCGAGCAAGAAGCGGAAACTTTCTTGATTAAGCGAATAAGCCGTTGCACGTTGATCAACATTTAATTCGTGTTCATTATTGATTTCGCTTAAATCGACTTTTGGCAAATCCGATAAATTCACAGCACGTTGTTTTAATAATGCGGTGTAATCTTTTTCTTTTGCTAAACGCGCCAAAACTTGATGCGAATCGTAGCTTTCGCCTGTGCTGTGGTCGAAATAGAGCATTCCACCCGCTTCGATACGCCCACGTTTTAAAACGTCTTGCGGAGGAAAATCAATTTGTCCCGCTTCGGACATCACTGCTAAATAATCGGTCGTTTCAACTGAACGCAACGGACGCAAACCTAAACGGTCTAAACGTGCGCCGACGCGAATCCCATCATTGAAAATTAACGCCGCTGGACCATCATTTTTTTCTTCGTACAAGCTAAAGTATTCAAGCATCGCACGAACTTCGGGCGATAACGTTGTGTCGTTTTCCCACGCTGGTGGCATCATCGCTAAAATAGCCTCAACGATATTTAAATTATCTTCGTTGATGCGGCGATTCAATGTTTGATCTAAACGACTTGAATCGGATTGTCCTTTTGGAAAACAGACGGTTTTATTGTGCTGACGGGCAATTGCGTTTTCGCTAAGGCGATTTTTCTTGTCGGTATTTAACTCGCCGTTATGCGCCATGTAGCGGAACGGTTGCGCCATCATCGTTGCAGGTGCAGTGTTTGTTGAAAAACGTGTATGGAAAAATAAGGTACTGATTTCGTGGTCGGTGTCGTACAAATCTTTGAAATACGGAATCACTTCGCCCGAATTCAAACGCCCTTTATAAACTTGGGTGCGTGAACTCATTGAAAGCGGGTAAAAACCTGCGAGTTCTGGGCGCGTGAAACCTTCAACTTCAATGGTGACTAACGCTTTTTGGATATGTTTTTCAAATTCGTCGTGCGTCGCATTTTTCAAACTTTCAGGACGACCAAAAATAAATTGTTCAATCGGTAATTGCGCTTTAACGGCGGCATCGTTAATAACGGCGTTATCAACAGGAATTACGCGACGTTCAATCAACGGTAAATCGAATTCTGCCAAATGATTTTTAACGAGTTCATTCGCTTCAGAGTCATAATGCGCGTGATCTTCTGGAAAAAAGAAATTCGCTACGCCAAATTGACCGAGTTCTAAGTTTTGATTGTTGGTCAGTCTACGGAAAAATTTCAATGACAAATCAATGTTCACACCCGCTCCATCGCCCACACCTTCAGCACTCATGCCGCCACGATGAGGAATTGTGCATAACGCTTCGTGCGACTTAACTAATAAGTCATGTGTCTGCAGACTGCGTTTGTGGGTAATAAAACCAACGCCGCAACTGTCTTTTGATTGATTTGCGTCATAAAGCAATGGTTGTGAATTGCTCGATTGTGATTGTGTTGTCATAAAAATTAAGCCTGTTTTCTTTTTTGCATTGCTCTTGGGCAAAGCTAAGTATTTGTTTTTAGTTAGTTATGAAGAAACGACAACATCCGTGTTCATTTAGTAAAACCCGCGAATTTTAGCATAAAATAATTTATATTCGACGGTTGTATGTACGACATGCTATTTCCCTTAGCAATATTCGTACAAAAATCACCACCATTCTTTCACTTTTGTTAAATAACCTGATGAACTCACTGGGATAGAATCTATCGTGAGAATTTCTCCCAGTTCGACCATTGCTTTGTGATAAACCTTTCGCTTGAAATACACCACGTCTGTTAAGGGTTCCCAGTAATCGACCCAACGCCATCCGTCAAATTCTGGACTAACGCAATGATCAAATCGCACATTGGATTCGGAAGTCACTAATCGCAATAAAAACCAAATTTGTTTTTGTCCAATACATAACGGTAGCGAATGTTTACGCACATATCGTTCGGGTAATTGGTACCGCAACCAATAACGAGTACGTCCTAATATCTGAACGTGGTGTTGCTGTAAACCTGTTTCTTCCCACAA
This sequence comes from uncultured Pseudomonadota bacterium, assembly GCA_903847275.1. Lineage (GTDB taxonomy): Bacteria > Pseudomonadota > Gammaproteobacteria > Methylococcales > Methylomonadaceae > UBA10906. Next base: position 7,452 of record CAINDC010000147.1, on the reverse strand, counting down.
TTCTCGATACATCGCGGTTTCAGGATCTTCATTTGGATTAATTCCACCTTGCGGAAATTGCCATGAATTCACCCCTACTCGTTTCGCCCAAAACACACGACCCTCGTCATTGCAAAGGATGATACCCACATTGGGTCTGTATCCTCTTGAGTCTATCATGTTAAAAATAACCTGTGGTTTGCTGCCTGCCCGCTATTTGAGATGGCGTGAATGCTAGAGTAACAGCGTGGTCAGGTTGTCAATAATCGCAACATTGTTCCACAAAAAAATGCGCGATACCATAGTACGACTTTCTTTTACTGCGTAATTTTTAAAATCTCGCCGACTTTTAATCAGACTCTATTTTCAAAAGTATACGGTAGCGCATTCGGCAAAACGAGTTTCCCTGTTTGCCCACACGCCGACAGTAATAACGCCAAAATGATAGTGATAATAATTTTTTTCATGATTCAGTCACTGGTTTTTTAACTGTTTTATTTCTTTTACGACGTTTTTTCTTGGCTGGTGCAACATTATCCGTATCAATTTTCGCTTTTACGGGTTCAGCTTTTTTCGCAGCAGGTTTTTTTGTCGATTTACGCTTCGGTTTCGGTTTGGAATCAGCTTGTTTAAAGGATGTTTCAGAATTTGATTTCGCTTTCGCGGTCACGCCAACTAACGCAAAATCCATTTTCTTTTCGTCTAAATCCACCCGCGCCACTTTTACTTTTACCGTGTCGCCTAAACGATAACGCGTGTTGCTATGTTCGCCTTTGAGTTGGTGACTTAGTGCATCGAAATGAAAATAATCCTGTCCTAAACTGCTGATATGTACTAAACCTTCGACATAAATATCGTTCAATTCCACAAAGAAACCAAACGATGTGACGGCAGAAATCACGCCCGTGAAATCTTCGCCGATTTTGTCCATCATGTATTCGCATTTGAGCCAACTCGTCACGTCACGCGTCGCATCATCGGCACGGCGTTCATTCGCCGAGCAATGTTCACCCAAAATCACCATATCAGGAATGCCATAAACAAAACTATCGGCTTTTTTACCTTGTAAAACATGACGAATGGCACGATGAATTAACAAATCGGGATAACGGCGAATCGGTGAAGTGAAATGTGCATAAGCCTCTAACGCTAGCCCAAAATGTCCTTTTTCTTCCGCGCTGTAAACCGCTTGCGACATCGAACGTAATAAAACAGTTTGAATCAAATGCGCGTCGGGACGGTCTTTGATGCTTTCGATTAAATTCATGTAATCAATGGGTGTCGGTTCACTTTCGCCCATCATTTTCAAGCCCATTTCGCCTAAAAATGTCCGTAAATTAACCAATTTTTCTTCACTTGGGGCTTCGTGAACGCGCAACAATTTCGGCATTTTTTTACTGTTTAAATAGCGTGCTGCCGAACCGTTTGCCGCAATCATGAATTCTTCAATCAGTTTGTGCGCGTCGTTGCGAATTACGGGGACAATTTTTTCGATTTTTCGATTTTCGCCAAATACAATCTTGGTTTCTTGCGTATCGAAATCCATTGCGCCACGCTTTTCACGCGCCACCCGCATCGCTTGATAAAGTGCGTAAAGTTCACGCAAATCAGGCATTAACTTGCCGTGTTTTTCAGCTAAAACCGTATCGCCTTCGACCAACATTTTCGCCACGTCGTTATAAGTCAAACGGGCGTGCGATTGCATCACGGCATCGTAAAATTTAGCGCGTGTGACTTCGCCATCACCATCAATCAACATTTCGCAAACCATGCACAAACGGTCAACGTGCGGATTCAATGAACATAAACCGTTCGACAAAATCTCTGGCAACATCGGAATAACTTGCTCGGGAAAATATACCGACGTGCTTCGTTTGTGGGCTTCGTTATCAAGTTCGCTGCCAATCGTGACGTAATGTGAAACATCGGCAATCGCCACGAGTAACTTCCAGCCTTTGGCGGTTTTTTTGCAATACACGGCATCGTCAAAATCGCGAGCATCTTCGCCATCAATTGTCACTAATGGCGTGGCGCGTAAATCCATGCGACCTTCTTTGGCGGATTCAGGAACTTCAGCAGTGAGGGGGGCAATTTCAGTCAATAATTCGGCAGACCAAACGTTGGGCAAATCGTGAGTACGAATCGCCATCTCAATTTCCATGCCTGGTGCGAGATGGTCGCCAAGCACTTCAACAACTTTGCCAAGTGGTTGATGCAATTTTGTGGGTTGCTGAGTAATTTCCGCGACGACGATTTGCCCTTGTTCGGCATTCGCGGTTTTGCCATTTTCGATGAGAACGGTTTGGGCGATATTCTTGTTATCAGGAATAACGTAAGTAAAACCATCTTCAGAATACAATCGCCCAACGATTTGATGTGTGTTGCGTTCTAAAATTTCAACAATCGCGCCTTCACGACGATTTTTTCTGTCCACGCCCACGACCCGAACCATTGCGCGGTCGTTGTGTAAAAGTACGTTCATTTCACGTGGCGACAAATACAAATCGTCTGAACCATCATCAGGGCGAATAAAACCAAAACCATCAGCATGACCAATCACACGCCCGACAATTAAATCTTTATTGTTCACTAAACAATAACGTCCGCCGCGATTGAATAATAATTGCCCATCACGTTCCATCGCGCGTAATCGGCGGCGCAAGGCTTCTAAACGCTCTTCGTCTTCAAGCACAAAAGCCGTCGCAATATCCTCGCGTCCTAACGGTCGCCCCGTATCTTCAAGTAATTGTAAAATCAACTCACGACTCGGAATCGGGTTCTCGTATTTTTCGGCTTCACGTTCTGCGAAAGGATCGTTTTTTGAGGTGAAATCAAGGGGCGTTTTAGACTTTGCGGGCATTTGTAGGCAGCTTCTTTTAGGAGAAAATCGATATAAATTAGCATCTATCATACAGGTTTAACGGGCGCGGTAAAAGGCACAGTAATGTTTCAGCAGGGCTGGGCGCGATGGCGTTGGCGCACAAATAAACTTTATTTAAATCAATATGTTGAATTTTAACGCATCATGATTTTGTGGCGAAATTAACGCTTTTTACCCATTTTCTATGTGCCGACAAAATACAATTATCTGATTCTAAAGGTTTTTATTTATGCACAAACGCATTGGCAATTGGCAACAGCTTATGGAATTTATGTTTAAAGGGCTTGCTGTCCTATCCCTGAAGCAGGTTGATTCCATAATGAGAATTGCTGATAAAAAAGCCCTTTTCAGAAAAGCAGCTTTCTTTGTACTATAATAATCGATGGTACTTATAACTAAAAAATCAGAGGAAATAGTATGAATCCCGTTATTCAAAGCGTTACCAATGAAATTATTGAACGTAGTCATGTCACTCGTTCTGCATATTTAAAATATATTGAAACTTACGCTAAAAAATCACCACAACGTGTTGGGATGGGGTGTGCGAATTTAGCACATGGTTTTGCTGCATGTAGTTCAGAAGAAAAAGCGGATTTAACCGCTAACAAAAAACCAAATATCGCTATTATTACGTCTTACAACGATATGTTGTCAGCGCATCAACCGTACAAAGATACGCCTGATTTAATTAAGGAAGCAATTTATGAAGCGGGTGGTGTAGCACAAGTCGCCGCTGGTGTTCCTGCTATGTGCGATGGGATTACACAAGGTCAACCAGGCATGGAATTATCATTGTTTAGTCGCGATTTAATTGCGATGACGACAGCGATTGGGTTAAGTCACAATATGTTTGATGGCGCATTATTTTTAGGTGTGTGCGACAAAATTGTGCCTGGTTTATTGATTGGTGCATTGAGTTTTGGACATTTACCTGCGATTTTCATTCCAGCAGGGCCAATGCCAAGCGGGATTTCTAACAAAGAAAAAGCTCAAGCACGTCAAAGATATGCACTAGGTGAAATTGGACGCGAAGAATTATTAGCGGCGGAAGCTGCGTCTTATCACAGTGCAGGAACCTGTACTTTCTACGGCACAGCAAATACCAATCAAATGATGATGGAAATGATGGGATTGCATTTGCCAGGTAGTTCGTTTGTGAATCCATACACACCATTGCGTGACGAATTAACTAGAGAAGCGTCACGTCAAATTTTGAAATTTACTTCGATGGGTGACGATTACCGTCCTGTTGCACACGTCGTAGATGAAAAAGCGATTGTAAATGCAGTCATCGGTTTGCTTGCAACGGGTGGTTCTACTAATCATACGATGCACTTAATTGCGATTGCCCGTGCATCTGGAATTAACTTGAATTGGGACGATTTTGATAAATTGTCAAAAGTAATTCCACTGCTTGCAAAAGTGTATCCAAACGGTTCAGCTGACGTAAATCATTTTCACGCAGCTGGCGGTATGGGCTTTTTGATTCAAGAATTATTGAAGAATGATTTATTACACGAAGATACGTTAGCGATTGCGAATAAACGCGGCATGGCAAATTATTGCCAAGAACCACGTTTAATTGATAATAAATTAGTTTGGGAAGCAGTGCCGAAAGCTCCCTTAGATTTGGATGTATTAAGCACGGTTGAAGCACCTTTTGCGGTAAGTGGTGGACTTCACGTTATGAAAGGGAATTTGGGGCGTGGCGTAACGAAACTTTCAGCACTTGCGCCAGAACATCAAATCGTTCAAGCACCCGCAGTAGTTTTCGATGATCAAGAAGATTTCTTGGCGGCGTTTAGACGTGGTGAACTAGAAAAGGATTTTGTCGCAGTGATTCGTTTTCAAGGTCCAAGAGCCAATGGAATGCCAGAATTACACAAACTTACGCCACCAATGGGTGTCTTACAGGACAAAGGTTTTAAAGTCGCTTTAGTGACAGATGGTCGAATGTCTGGAGCGTCAGGCAAAGTGCCATCGGTGATTCATTTATGCCCAGAATGTGAAGTTGGTGGACCTTTAGCGAAAGTGCATAACGGTGATATTATCTCGTTAAATTTACAGACTGGCGACATTAACGTTGTCATGGATGATGACGAATTTAACGCGAGAATCCCTGCACCAAATACCGCTCATAATCATCACATGGGTATGGGACGTGAAATGTTTGGACATTTTCGTTTAGGTGCATCTTCTGCTGAAACGGGTGCGTCGAATTTGTTTGTGGTCGATTAAGTTTTTAACTCCAAAAACCGCCCTTCGTGTTTCATCAAAGGGCGGTTTTTAAATGATTCAGCTTACATCTTGTTAATCAAATGCCACAACTCAAGCTCTTTTGAATTTAGGCGAGCATTCTTTAATGCTGCAATTTCAAAGTTTTCTTTATTAGTCATTATTCCCAATTGTTTAACTTGTGACATTAACGTTTTAAAGTGTTCAACAGCATGTTCTGATGTTGCTGCTATTTTATGCAAGGGTAAACCAGCAGCATCATCTTTTAATTCTCGATCGTATCTTGCTTTTTCAATCAATCGTTGAACTTCGTCCTCATTTAAATGAAGTCTTTTTGCTTCTCTGTTAATAATATCAGCCTCTTCAGCAGAAATAACACCGTCTGCTAGCATATCGTAAAGTTCATTTTTGAGAGCTTCACGATCGATACGCAGCTGATCTGTAAAAGCAGAAGATAGTAAGGCGGCAGGAATCGCAAAAATACCAATCCCTAAAAGAGCGAGAATGATGGTCATAATTCGCCCTAACGGTGTGATTGGCGATATATCACCGTATCCCACAGAACCTAATGTAATAACTGCCCAATAAATCGATTGAGGGATATTTTCAAATTTATCTGGTTGCGCCTCATGCTCAAATAAATAGCCCAAACTAGCAGTAAGGATTACAAGCAGTAACATAATAAACGCAGACGTAACTAATACAGGCCACTCACGTCCAACAACCGTTGTTAACGTTGAAGTTGCATTTGTATAACGCGTTAATTTGAGCAACCGTAATAGTCTGAATACCCGAATAAATCGTAAATCAAATAAGTGATGAAGGAATACTTCAAGAAAAAATGGCAAAATGGCAAGCAAATCGATTATAGATGACCCCGTTCTTGCTTGTTGAAATCGTCCTAAAATGGGTCTTTCAAACTCTGGCTCTTCTACACAGGAATAAATCCGCATACAGTATTCTGTCGTAAAAATGACAACGGCTACCGTGTTCAAAACAATAAAGTGAATGTTAAAAAGATAGTTAATTGCTTGAACAGATTCTAATATAACCGCAACAACAGACACTGTGACTAAAAATACAATCAAATAATCAAACAAACTTTGTAGCTGCCCGCCATACATACTTGGAAATACCAATGCGTGTATTTTTTGACGAAATGTACGTCCTTTGTTTGCCAATACAAATTCTTTGTACGCGGGAACTAAAACACGGAACAATTTGAGAATTCGTAGCAATCGTAAAGAACGTAGCATTCGTAAATCGATTGAAATAATTGCCTGAAGGTAAAATGGCGCGATTGACAATATGTCTATAATCGCAAATGGACTCACGACATATTTTAAACGCGGCGATTTATTCTGTTTAAATTCTCGATCTTCTGCTGCCAGATATAAACGGGTGAAATATTCCAGCGTAAATACAAAAACAGAAACCATATCAAATAGATGAAACCAATGTTTATATGGTTCGTAAATATCGGGAACATGCTCAAACAATAATACAAATAAATTTAAAATAATTAGCGTGCTAATCCAATAATCGACATCTTTTTGGTAATTATTTTCAATAGTTGAATCTAACAACCAGCTATAAAGCCATTTGCGTAAAGGCAAATCACTTGAAATGTCTGCTTGCTTTGTATTACCGCTACTTTTAATCATTATCTTTTTAGATGAATTGTTCATATAAAACCTTTGTTTTTAGTGAATACCGACATTGAGCGGATATGAAAACGAGATGTTCCGTTTGTCTACACATCGGGCATTTCACTTCAATCATCGCCATTTTCAAATTCCTCTTTCAAAATGAAGATATTTTTACAGAAAATTTCAGGCGCATCCACAAAATTGAAACACCTCCCATTTTCATACCAGCTCAATGTCGGCGCACCAACGTATAGAGCCAAATTATTTTGAAAGCAGCAATCCACCATTATCAACAATCACTTTTACCACATCCCCTGCGACAAAATGACCACTTAAAATGGCTTGCGCGAGAGGATTTTCAAGCTGTTGTTGAATGGCGCGTTTCATCGGTCTTGCTCCATAAACTGGGTCAAAGCCCGCTTCACCCAACAAATCCAATGCCTTGTCTGAAATTTCAAACCCAATTTCTCGGTCTTGCAAACGTGAGCGTAAATAATCCACTTGAATAAGCGAAATAGCACGAATTTGTTCGCGCCCAAGCGAATGGAAAACAACGGCTTCATCGATGCGATTGATGAATTCAGGACGGAATTTTGTCGAGACAATATCCATCACCGCATTTTTCATCACGCTATACAACGCTTCGCCCGATAACGCTTGAATCGTGTCCGAGCCGATGTTGGAAGTCATCACGATAATCGTATTTTT
>CAINDC010000146.1 GCA_903847275.1 uncultured Pseudomonadota bacterium | reverse complement strand
TAAAAATTTAAAAATTAACCGACCGAGCCTTCTAAACTCAATCCCAACAACGCTTGCGCTTCAACGGCAAATTCCATTGGTAATTCTTTGAAAACTTGCTTACAAAAACCATTCACAATCATTGAAACTGCATCTTCAGCAGATAAACCGCGTTGTTGACAGAAAAATAATTGGTCTTCGCTGATTTTTGACGTGGTGGCTTCGTGTTCGATTTGAGCCGACGGATTACGCACTTCAACATACGGAAACGTATGTGCGCCGCATTTATCGCCGACGAGTAACGAATCACATTGCGTGTAATTTCGAGCATTTTCGGCTTTGCTGGAAATTTTGACCAATCCGCGATAAGTATTTTGCGCTTTGCCTGCTGAAATGCCTTTTGAAATGATGGTGCTTTTGGTGTTTTTGCCGACGTGAATCATTTTTGTTCCCGTGTCGGCTTGTTGCAAATTGTTCGTGACGGCGACCGAATAAAATTCACCGACCGAATTATCACCTTTCAAAATGCAACTTGGATATTTCCAAGTAATCGCCGAACCCGTTTCAACTTGTGTCCAAGAGACTTTTGAATTATCACCTTTGCAATAAGCACGTTTTGTCACGAAATTATAAATGCCGCCTTTGCCTTCTTTATCACCTGGATACCAATTTTGCACAGTCGAGTATTTAATTTGTGCGTCTTTTAAAATCACGAGTTCAACAACGGCGGCATGAAGTTGATTTTCGTCACGTTGAGGCGCAGAACACCCTTCAAGATATGAAACATAACTGCCTTCATCGGCAATAATCAACGTCCGTTCAAATTGTCCCGTGTTGCTGGCGTTAATCCGAAAATACGTCGAAAGTTCCATCGGGCAACGCACGCCTTTTGGAATATACACAAACGAACCATCGGTAAAAACGGCTGAATTTAATGCTGCAAAAAAATTATCACCGACTGAAACCACTGAACTCAAATACTCTTTCACGAGTTCAGGATAATCACGAATTGCCTCAGAAATTGGACAGAAAATAACACCGACTTCGTGTAATTTTCCTTTGAAAGTTGTCGCAACTGAAACGCTGTCAAAAACCGCATCAACCGCAATTCCCGCAAGTTGTTCCTGCTCGGCAAGCGGAATGCCCAATTTTTTGTAGGCTTCTAAAATTTCAGGATCAATTTCGTCCAAACTTTTTGGCGCGTTAGCTTTTGATTTTGGCGCGGAATAATAGCTAATTGCTTGATAATCAATCGGGTCGATTTTCAATTGCGCCCAATCTGGCGACGGCATCGTTTGCCAATGACGAAAGGCTTTTAAACGGTATTCCAACATGAATTCGGGTTCGTTTTTTACTTTTGATAATTGAGCAATTACGTCTTCGTTTAAACCTATTGCAAACGTATCTGCTTCAATGTCGCTTACAAAACCTTGTTTATAGTCTTGATTTAAAAGGTTGTTTATTTCGTCGTTATTCGCAGACATGAATTTTTCTCGGTAGATGTGTTGGTTGGATTGGCATTTTAGAGTGGTTTAATTCTTGAGTAAAGCAAGTGGGTTTTACCGTATGAGTTTAAAAGCATTTGTGTCTTGTTCAAAACTGCCTCGAAGTCTGCCTTAAAAAAGCGAGCTTTATTTTTTTGCGATAAACTAACCACATTGAAAAAATGGAATCGTTATGAAAACACTCAACTGCCAAGACGCAGATATTAAATACTGGTTAGCGTTATTACGAATTGAAGGAATTGGTTGTAGAACCTTTGCGACGTTAATTGAAGAACACACGCCAGAAGAAATTTTTGCCGCCGATGAATCTGAATTGTTGACGTGGGGCATTAAAAAAAACTTAGTTGAAGCAATTATAAATTTCAATTGGGTGGATGTGGATTACGATTTGCAATGGTTGGCACAACCAAATAACGATGTTTTAAAAATTACACATTCGCTTTATCCCGACCAACTCAAAGAAATTTATGATCCGCCGCCTTTGTTATTTATTCGCGGTAATTCGCGTGTTTTAGCGTATCCGCAAATTGCGATTGTTGGCAGTCGAAATCCTTCTGCGTTAGGTAATAAAACGGCGTTTGATTTTGCATTTGAATTGAGCCAATTTGGCTTTGCAATTACCAGCGGTTTAGCGATGGGAATTGATGCAACAGCCCATCAAGGTGCGTTGAGTGCGGCAGGTTTTACGATTGCTGTCGCGGGAACTGGTTTAGACCGTGTTTATCCATCAAGTAATAGAGATTTAGCGTTAGAAATTGTGAATACGGGCGTAATGGTTTCAGAATTTCCACCAGGGACAATCGCGAAAGGTTCAAATTTTCCACGGCGAAATCGAATTATTAGCGGACTTTGCCAAGGTTTATTAGTGGTTGAAGCCGCGCAAAAAAGCGGTTCATTGATTACGGCACGCATGGCATTAGAACAAAATCGTGAAGTCTTTGCCATTCCAGGTTCAATTTACAGCCCGCTTTCACGCGGTTGCAATGCGATGATTAAAGAAGGCGCAAAACTTGTCGAATCGCCACAAGATATTATTGAAGAATTAAGCCAATATAAACAACGAATTAGCTTTTTGCGTGCAGAACCAGAACAATCATTGCTTGACCTCGACGGACAAACATTATTGAATCTAGTCATGTTTAGCCCTACTTCGATTGATGATTTGGTTGAAAGTTCGGCAAAATCCGTGGAAAGCATTGCCGCGCAATTAATGATGTTGGAATTGCAAGGTTATATTGAATCAACAGCAGGCGGTTGCTATATCCGCGTAAAATAATCTGGAATTATGAAAGAAAATATATTTGATGTTCTGATGTACCTTTTCGACAATTACATGGACGAAAACAGCGAAATTCCACCCGATAACGAAATAGTAAAAACCGAATTATTAGAAGCTGGTTTTGAACATAAAGATGTCGCAAAAGCCTTTGATTGGTTGGAATCGTTAGCGATTGAAGATCTCGACATCGCTGCACAAGCGACATCATCGTTTCGTATTTTTAGTCCATTTGAAAAAAAGCGTTTAGATATTGAATGCCAAGATTTAATTATGACATTGGAACGCACAGGGATTTTAAATTCAGTGAATCGTGAATTGGTTTTAGATCGTGCAATTGCATTAGAAGAAGCGTTGAGCATCGATAAATTAAAATGGATTGTGTTGATTGTATTACTAAATATGCCTGACGAAGAACTCGCGTTTGCTCGTATGGAAGACATGATTTACGACTTGATTCCTACTTATCTGCATTAAAAATTTTATCAAACGGAATAGATTAAATGAGTAAAAACCTCGTCATTGTTGAATCCCCCGCCAAAGCCAAAACCATTGAAAAATATCTCGGCAAAGACTTTCATGTTCTCGCGTCTTATGGACACGTTCGCGATTTAGTTCCCAAAGAAGGTGCAGTCGATACGAAAAATGATTTTGCTATGAAATACGAAATCGTTGAGCGAAATCAACGGCACATTCAAGCGATTACTAAAGCCTTGAAAGGTGCAGACACACTTTATTTAGCGACCGATCCAGACCGTGAAGGTGAAGCAATTTCCTGGCATTTGTTAGAATTATTAAACGAAAAAAACTTACTGAAAAATAAAATTGTTCATCGTGTCGCGTTTCATGAAATCACAAAAAAAGCCGTCACCGAAGCGATTGCCGAACCATCGGAACTCAATTACAACATGGTTCACGCGCAACAAGCGCGTCGTGCGTTAGATTATTTAGTCGGTTTTAAATTATCGCCATTGTTGTGGAAAAAAATTCGGCGTGGATTATCTGCGGGACGCGTTCAAAGTCCTGCTTTACGTTTAATTGTTGAACGTGAATTAGAAATTGAAGCCTTTCAAAGTCGCGAATACTGGTCAGTCGATGCGTCAGTTTTTGCACTCGAACAAGCATTTAAAGCCAAGCTCACCCATTTTGACGGTAATAAAATTACACAATTCAGTATTGATAACGCCGATTTAGCAGGCAATACACAACAACGGTTACTCGATGAAGCGAAAGGTAAATTGACCGTTGCGAAACTTGAAAAGAAACAACGCAAAAGTAATCCCGCAGCACCATTTATAACATCTACGTTGCAACAAGAAGCAGCGCGGAAATTAGGTTTCACAACCAAACGAACGATGACTGTCGCGCAACAACTTTATGAAGGTATCGACATCGGTGGCGAAACCGCTGGTTTGATTACTTATATGCGAACAGATTCGGTTAATTTATCAAAAGATGCTGTTGAAGATATTCGGACTTTAATCGCTGAAATGTATGGTGCGGAGAATGTACCAAAAGACCCTGTCATATATAAAACCAAATCCAAAAATGCTCAAGAAGCCCATGAAGCGGTGCGTCCAACTTTAGCGCGAAATTTGCCGAGTCAAATTCAAAAGTTTTTAACAGCTGAACAATTCAAACTTTATGAATTGATTTGGAAACGCACGATTGCTTGCCAAATGATTCATGCAACATTGAATAGCGTGGCAATTGACTTAAATTGTGCCGAAGGAAAACACGTTTTTCGTGCGACAGGTTCATCGGTGGCAAATCCTGGTTTTATGTCGGTTTATCTCGAAGGTAAAGACGATTCCAAAGATGGCGACGACAAAGAAAATTTTTTACCTGCATTGAAAGAAGGCGACACAGTTCAATTAAATGACGTTTTAATTGCACAACATTTCACCGAACCACCACCACGTTATGGTGAAGCTAGTTTGGTAAAAGCATTGGAAGAACATGGTATTGGTCGCCCTTCAACGTATGCGTCAATTATTTCAACATTGCAAAATCGCGAATACGTCACACTCGAAACTAAGCGTTTTTATCCAACAGACGTGGGGCGAATTGTGAATAAGTTTTTAACCGAACATTTCACAAAATATGTTGATTACGGTTTTACAGCGAATTTAGAAGATGATTTAGATGCGGTGGCGCGAGGCGAAAAAGAATGGATTCCGTTGTTACATACTTTTTGGAAACCGTTTGGTGAATTAGTCATAGAAAAAGAAGCGTCTGTTCAACGCAAAGATGTTACGCAAGAAGCCATTGATGAACTTTGCCCAGAATGTAACAAAGCGTTATCCATTCGGTTAGGGCGAAATGGACGTTTTATTGGCTGCACTGATTATCCAACGTGTAATTACACCCGAAACTTAACAGATTCGGCATCTATTGAGCCTGAAATCGTTGAAGGACGCGAATGCCCAGAATGTAAGTCGGCATTAGTTTATAAAACGGGACGTTACGGAAAATTTATTGGTTGTACGGGTTATCCAGATTGCCGTTATATTGAACCGATTGAGAAACCGCTTGATACTGGTGTACGTTGTCCACAATGCGACAAAGGGCAAATTTTCAAACGCAAAGCGCGTAGTGGAAAGATTTTTTATTCGTGTGAAAATTATCCGACTTGTGATTTTGCTTTGTGGAATGCTCCGCTTAACGAACCATGTCCAAAATGTAACAACGTGTTATTAACACTCAAAGAAAGTAAAAAACACGGTATCCAAAAAGTGTGTCCGCAGAAAGGTTGTGATTTTGTGGAAAGTGTTGAAACGGATACGGAAGAATAAACGGATTGTGAAGCAATCACGGAACGATACCGTGATTGCTTAATTTTGATAATTAACCTGCTTTTAATTTTGCAACTAATTGGTTAATCAAATTATCAGGTTTGAATGGTTTAACAATGTAAGACGTAATACCGACAGAAATAGCTTCTTTCACTTTTTCGCCTTCTGAAGATGAAGTCAACATAATCCAAGGTGGCGTTGCTAATTTATCGTCATCTTTTACTGCTTGATACAATTCAATGCCACTCATACCAGGCATATTCCAGTCACAAATTACAACATTAAATTTTACTTTTGCCATCATCATCAATGCTTCACGTCCACCTGGAACATCCATAACGTGAGCAAAACCAGATTCGCGTAAAATTGCTTTCGTTAATGTACGCATTGAAGCCGCATCGTCAACAATAAGAATCTTTTTTTGTAACATTTCTGCTGGTATATCCATTTTCTTTTCCTAAGGCTGTGTATAAGTTATTTGATTTCACGGTGGTTGCACACCAATCACTTGTGCTGCATTTTACAATATCCAAAACAAACCGACAAATTGATTGTAAGAATCGACAATGATAATTGCTTTTCACAATTTAACACACTAATGTTGATTAAATTTTAACCAAATTTACCATTTAAAAATTCATGTTAAGAATTACTGAACTAAAACTTCCACTTAATCATTCTATTGATGATCTGAAATCTACCGTACTTTATCGGCTAAACATCAATTTAGATGAATTTATTGAGTGTCATATTTTCCGCCAAGGTCACGATGCGCGTAAGCGTAACGATATTCAAATGGTCTATACCGTCGATGTTGAATTACGAAATGAAGCCCAAATTTTAGCTAAATTCACAGATGATATTAACGTCTTCCAAACACCAGATACCGAATATCATTTGCCAAAAAATATTTCAATTACAAATAAAATCCGCCCAATTGTCATCGGTTCAGGACCTTGCGGGTTATTAACGACATTGATTTTGGCACAAATGGGATTTAAGCCGCTCATGTTGGAACGCGGAAAATCGGTTCGTGAGCGCACCAAAGACACCTTTGGATTGTGGCGGAAACGCGAATTCAACGCCGAATCTAACGTGCAATTTGGTGAAGGCGGCGCAGGAACATTTTCCGACGGCAAACTTTACACCCAAATTAAAGACCCCAATTATTATGGGCGCAAGGTATTGCAAGAATTTGTCAAAGCAGGCGCACCTCCTGAGATTCTCTATCTAAGTAAACCGCATATTGGGACATTTCGATTGGTTTCAATGGTTGAGCAAATTCGCGCCACGATTGAATCGTTAGGTGGTGAAATTCGATTTGAAACACGCGTCGATGATTTGCTGATTGAAAATGGACAAGTTCGAGGTGTTCAATTGGCGAACGGTGAAATACTCGAAAGTCAGCACGTTGTATTGGCGATTGGTCACAGCGCACGCGATACCTTTTCGATGTTACAACGCAACGGCGTTTATATGGAAGCCAAACCCTTTTCGATGGGTTTTCGCATCGAGCATCCGCAATCGTTGATTGATCAATGCCGTTTTGGGAATAGTGCAGGGCATTCGTTATTGGGTGCAGCGGATTATAAACTCGTTCATCACTGCAAAAATGGACGGTCGGTTTACAGTTTTTGTATGTGTCCAGGCGGTACGGTCGTTGCCGCGACTTCAGAAGCAGGTCATGTTGTGACAAACGGAATGAGTCAGTATTCACGCAATGAACGCAATGCGAATAGTGCAATTGTAGTAGGTATTACGCCTGAAGTAGATTATCCCGAACACGTTTTAGCAGGTGTGGATTTGCAGCGGCATTGGGAACGGCAGGCGTTTTTATTGGGCGGTGAAAATTACGCCGCTCCCGCTCAATTAGTCGGTGATTTTTTAGCAGGACAACCTTCAACAAAATTCGGAGCGGTTGAACCTTCTTACACGCCATCGGTGAAGTTGGGCGATTTGAGTGCGGCTTTGCCCGATTATGCCATTGCTGCTATTCGTGAAGCCTTGCCAGAATTTGATAAAAAAATAAAAGGTTTTGCCATGCACGACGCGCTTTTAACAGGCGTTGAAACGCGTACATCGTCGCCTGTTCGGATTAAACGTAACGAACAATTTCAAAGTTTAAACACGATTGGATTATTTCCAGCAGGTGAGGGCGCAGGTTATGCTGGAGGGATTCTATCCGCCGCAATCGATGGCATTAAAGTCGCCGAAGCGGTGGCGCGTGCAATGCAAAATTAGGAGAAACAAATGTCAGCAGCTTGGGCAGGTGGTACAGATGCGATTATTGAACGCATGGACAAAATGACAGAGTTATTTCTCGAAGAAGCGAGGAAATCCATGTATCACGGCGAATCGGCGTTGGAATGTGAAGAATGTGGCGAACCCATTCCTGAAAAACGCCGTTTAGCCATCGCCTGTAAAACCTGTTTAGCGTGTCAAACGGCGTTAGAAAAAAAGCTGTAAATTAGAAGAATTGCAATTCAATTTTTCGGTTACAAACTTTCTGAATCGTTTCATAAACTTTCTGTTGGTGAAACGGTTTTAATATATAACCTTTTGCGCCTGCTTTTAACGCATTGAGTACCATTGTTTCTTGTCCGTGCGATGTAACCATGACAATTTTCGCCTCAGGAAATTTGCTCATAATTGCTTGTGTCGCTTCAATACCATCCATTTCTGGCATCGTAACATCCATCGTTACAACATCAGGTTTATACTGTTCATAAGTTTCAACTGCTTCCACACCATTTTCTGCTGTTTTAACAACCACATATCCTAACGTATTTAAAAGTGCCGTTAATTTTCTAATAATAATCGGTGAATCATCGACTACCATCACATTTAATGCTTCTAAATCAGCCATTTTTTTATCACCCAGTTATGCAAAAAATTTCATTAAATAGTTTTTGTGAACCAACCAAACCAATCGTCATACCACCCAACGGGGTTTGTAAACTCTGTGCGTAAAACATTTTATATTTCATTGTTTGAATTATTTTTACATCGTTTAAAATTCGCGGCGGCGTAATGCTAATGCCATTTTTATCAAGATTTAATAAATCGATGGTTGAATGTCCCAAAACCGTGTTAATTACATCACCAGCCGCCGCTTTACGATACTTTTCAACTTCGTCATCCTTAATACCTAACTCATCGGTCATTTCATGATAAATTGCGTCAATTAAAGGCTCTTCAAAACTAAAAACCACAAGTAAATTTATTTTTCCGCCCATAATAATAACAGCTGTCATATCGAGCAAAACCAGCGCGTCTAATTCTCCGCCAGAACTGTTATTTTCGGTGGTGATAATTCCAAATTCGTTTTTAAAATAATCACTTGTCCTTTTGGTTACGGATGCCATAACTTCAATAATGAGTTGTTTTTCTGCCACTTAACTTTCCTCGTTTGAAATTTCTTTTGGTAATGGCAAAGTAAAAATAAATTGCGTACCTTGTCCACTAACTGTTTTAACCACAATATCGCCCCCTATATTTTTTGTTTCATTTAACACAGCGGCTAAACCTACTCCGCGCCCTGCTAATTCCGTCACTTCTTTTTGAGTGCTGACGTTATCCATAAAAATTAGTTTTGCGACTTCATCATCAGATAGTTTCGCAATGTCATCAGCAGTATAAATGCCTGCAGTCATCACTTTTTCACGCACCGCATCAAGATTGATTCCAGCACCATCATCCGCAATCGTTAATTTAATGTCATTGCCAACAACTGCCGTGTAACAAGTAATTTTTCCAATCTCATCTTTATCTACTTCCCAACGTGCTTCTGGACTTTCGATACCGTGAGCTACCGTATTGCGAAATACATGAACTAATGAACGTAAAAATTCTTGATAAATTTGTGGATCAATCCAAATATCCGATCCCCCTTTTATAACAATCGGCGCAACTTCTTTTTCCATATTTTCAGCCGCTTGTTGAACTACGCCATCAAAACCGCGCAATACATCTTTTAGTGTTATTTTGCGTAATTTGCTAATTTCATCAAGTAACGCCTTGATATTTTCCATTGAAATATCAATGAATTCACCGCGCAAAAGTTGATTAGCTAACTTTTCCATTTTTTGCGCTTGGTGACGTGTCAAAATTATATTTTCACCATGCTCCATAAAATTCGAGCCTAATTTATCCGTGATAATGGCAATATCATTATCAAAAGCGGTCTGAAGCTCATTTTGCAAAATACTGTTTGCAATCTGCGCGGGCGTAACAGAACCACCTAGCGCAACTAATTCCGATAAATTACTTTCAATTTCATGCAACAACTTGGGTATGTTCGGAAAACTAAATTGATTTAACGTGCCTTTGTGCGTGTGAATTTCGCGGTAAAGGTCTTTGACAATTATTTGAGGTGAGATTTCAGTAGTAAGAATTTTGGGTAACACAATCAAAAAGTCGCGGAACGCATGAACTACATCGAAAAAATTGCGTCTGTCAGAAACTGCCAGCACAATCAATTCAAGGTGCAAACGTTCTTTATTCAACATCGCTGCTATACGTCGTTCTTCCGTAATGTCCGTTAAAATGACCATGAATTTATCGTTTTCGAGCATTTTATATTCAACACTTAATGACAGCTGATTTCGTTGAATTTCAGCGGGCAACAACGACATCATATTTTCACGCATTGATTTATCTTCTACTTCCAACACAGACGAAATAACAGTACGAAATAGTTCAGCTTTTGTGTTGTCATCTTGAAAAAATATCTCCGCAGCATTTTGTCCTGCTGGAATTTCTCCCAACATCATTTCGCAAGCGTGGCTGTATTGTTCATCAATAATTAAATCCGCCCCAAACGATAAAAAACCTTGCCCCGAATTATCGAGCAAACTACGAAAATTTTTGTTTGCTTGTTCAATTTCTGTATTCATGGCGCGAATGAAATTCATCAATTTAAAAACAAAAGGTAATGTAATTAAAATGACAACTAATGAAGCAATAAAAGTGGCAATAAGATATTCAATCTGATGCTCTCGAATACTTTTTGCTGAAATATCAATGCCGATAATGCTATCAAGTTTACCTGATGACGTAAAAATAGGCGCGTAACCTGATAACCACGTTCCCCAATCATCGGTATAAATTTCGGGTTCAATATATTTTTCAGTGTTTTCAGAGGTTGCATTGAAGGAATTCATAAGCGTTTTTGACACAGATTCAATGGGATAAATATCACCCACTGCATTTTGATCTTTTGCTGAACCATCAACAATAAAAACAAATTCACCGTTATTTAATTTTCGCATGGTGTAGGCGTTGGCGATTTCAGTACCACCTTCGCGCATATTCCATAAATTATTTTTTAATTTTTCAAATGCGGGGCTTTTATTATCTTCGACAGTTTGTATTTTTGCATGCAAATCACCGTCAATATTTTTTGCCATCATGGCAGCAACATCACCGATTCTTAAACGTAATTCGTTCCGCAAAAAGCGATCAACTTGAATTGATGACACAACGGTCAAAATCAAAATCCCCATTATCGTCAACCCACAAAGCGAGTAGGTTATCGAGGTAACGGTGTATTTTTTTTGCGGTTTTATTTTTTTATTTTTTTTCATGGGTAAGTGTGCGAATTAAAACTCAAATGACGCAGATAACATTCCTTGCAGCCAGACTTTGTTTGCATCGCCACCTAAATACTGTTTTCCACCTTCATTCGGCACAAACGCCTCAAGCCCCGCTGAAAAACTCAGTGATTCGCTATATTCCCAATCCGCTAATAAATTCACTTCGTTACCGTAATTCGCTGACGTTAAATCAAATGCAGAAGGATTTACAAAGGTAAAATTGTAATAAATCAAATTCAGCGTCACGCTTTCTTCAGGCGTTAAAACCAATCGACCAACGTGCGTTCTTAAATTTGAATTATCCAGCATCCATTCACCACTTATTTCACCTTGAAACCACGTTCCCCACGTTGTAAAACCTGGTGACATTGCGTCAAATCCATTGCCTTGAATGGCGTAACGGTAACTAATTGCAGGTTGCCAAAATAAATCTTCGCGTTTGTATTCGATTTGACCAAAACCACCAGAAGCACGTTTGTTTGTTTTATCAGTTGATTCAGATGTTGTGGTTTTAAGTGAATTGATTTGATAAGCATATTCAGTGCTGATGGTGAAGTTTTCCAGCGGTGAAAAATCGAATCGCGCGTTGAATGTGTCGTTATCCAACGCTTGTCTGCCGATTAAATCGATTGAACCATCATCATGTAAAAAACGGTGATTGCGTGTGTTGATATAACTCAAGCCCAACGTGGCACTTTCGGAATACGCATATTCAATGTTACCGCCTTGATAGTTTCTTTTTTCAGCAGGGTTTAACGGACGTGTTTCTAAATAAAAACCTTCAAATTTCACATCGTCAATGTTCAAACGCCCAATGATTGTATTGTTAAACGCGGTGCGAGGATTGACCCAACCCGCGCCACGATTTCCGCCATTGTCTGCGCCGTAATGTAGTAAAAAACCTGAACCTAATTTGAAATTCTGTTTGCCACCCGATAAATCAACCGTGATTTTTTCATCTTCATCGAGTAATTTCCCTGACTTCCAACCTAAAAAAAGATCTTCGGTTTTGTTTGCGTAGCGGTAATTATCGTAAGTGCCTGAAACAAGAAAATCGCTTTCTTGTTGATACATTTCCACGCCTTTTTGTGTGTAACCCGATAAATCATGACCTAACGTGCTGCTATAAACGTAACTAAAGCCGCCGTATAACTTGCTGTCTTGAATTAAATTTAGCGAGCCTTCTAAATGTGGTTTTGCACTCATTTCCCAAAAGGAATCGCTTAAATTTGCTTTTGCAGAGCCACCCGATTGATTGTTAATATCGCCAAACAAGGCGGTTTGAACTTGAAAACCCGCAGACAATGCGCCGTGTTCACCTTCGTAAAGCGAATAGTCGGCAAATGCAATCGGCGTAAAAATCGTAGCAAAAACACTGATAACGACATAGCGGTTAATCACCTAAATTTCCTCGCGCGTTTTTACTATTCCGAAAAACGAGCGGTTTTTCATTCCCTGATAACGCCGAATTTCGCGCCGTCGCAATCAATTCGTCAATGACGTGATGTTGTGGCGATTTGCTGCAAACGGGGTCAGTTGAACTCGCATCGCCCGTCAACAAATAGGCTTGGCAGCGACATCCGCCGAAATCTTTTTCTTTTTCGTCGCAACTGCGACACGGCTCTTGCATCCATTCAAACCCGCGAAAGAAATTAAACGCTTTCGAGTTATTCCAAATTTCAGACACGCTAAAATCATTCACATTCGGGCATTCAAAATTCGGCAAATCTCGCGCAGAATGACATGGTAACGCCATGCCATCGGGCGCAATCGTTAAAAACGTCGTCGCCCATCCGTTCATGCAGGCTTTCGGACGGTCTTCGTAAAAGTCTGGCACAACGTAATAAATTTTCATTTTACCCGCGACTTGCACTTTAAACGCTTGGGCAATCGCTTCAGCCGTTTCAAATTGTTCTTTGGTTGGCAACAATAAATCGCGATTCAAATGCGCCCAACCGTAGTATTGCGTGTTGGCGAGTTCCAAATAATCCGCGCCCAACGCTTCTGCCATTTTCAAAATTTCAGGCATTTGATGAATGTTTTCACGATGAATCACAACGCATAACACCATCGGATAACCGTGTTTCTTCACCAAACGCGCCACTTCTTGTTTGTGTTCAAACGATTTTGTGCCAGCAATGTGATCATTTAATTCTTGCGAGCTGGCTTGAATGCTAACTTGAATATGGTCTAAACCAGCCGTTTTAAGTTGAATAATTTTTTCTTCGGTTAAACCATAACCTGACGTAATTAGATTTGAGTAATAACCCAATTCACGCGCGTGCTGCACCAATTCCACTAAATCGGGACGAGTCAGTGGTTCACCACCTGAAAAACCCAATTGCACCGCGCCCATTTTTCGCGCTTCGGTTAAAACCCGCTTCCAATCGTCGGTGCTGAGTTCACTTTTATATTTCGTGTAATCGAGCGGATTCGAGCAATACGGGCATTGCAACGGACACGCATAAGTCAGTTCTGCGAGTAGCCAACGTGGTGGAGTGTTTGTTTTTTGTAATTCAGTCATTTTTAGTTTCGTGTGAGGTTTTCGTTAAACTTTATCGGCTAATCGCAAAATCAAGCCTGTAATCAACGCCACTTGCAAGAATCCCGCGCCAATCACCCAACGAACCAATTCCGCTTTCGATTGCTCAATTTTTAACTCAACATCTTTGATTCTATTTTCTAACGTTAATTCTAGCTCCCGTAAATCGCGCTTTGTGGCGATGTTGTCGAGTTCATAATCATGTCGCGCTTGCTCGACTGCTGCTGTAGCGGTTTTGCCTTGAATGCTCGCAATAACTTCTGCTTGCTGTTCGTTAAATCCTACACCTTTCAGCGCGTTGTAAAACTCGTGAATGTTTAATGCAGTTGCACTCATTTATTTCCTCCTTTAAAAGCAAAAATCAATCTCGTGGATAATTTCATGATTTTTTATCCCTATGAGTGAAAATCATAATTTAATTGCTGTAAAAATTGATGAGCTTGTAAATTCTTGCTGATTTATAATTGCTTGCGGTAATGTTCCACCTATTACACTACCATTGATTATTGCTTGTGAAATTCCATTACTCAAAATAGGTGGAGTAAACGTTCCCTCATACATCATTCCAGAAATACTATCTTTACCTTTGCTGATAAAAGCATCAACTTTACTTTCAATTTTTCTTTCAACATCGACATTGCCGCCGACAGGTAGATTGATACCATCATTAATACCTGTTGAATCAAGAGTAGCACCACGTTTACCCATATTTATTAAAATGTATCCTGTAACGTGACATTTTGAATCAACTGTTAAATCACCTAACAACACTGTAGAGCTAAAATTCATACCATCTTCGCTACCCACTGAATCACATATTGAACCTGCTTTAATTGCTATGCCTTTAAGTGGCATTTTAATACTACAACGAAATGGTATAGCCACTAAATTACTAGGTTGAATGATAGTACCATATAATTCCCATGCTCCAGACAAATCACTGTTTGTGCAACTAGCAAATGACTTAGTGTTATGAGTGATAAATATCACTACTATGAAAAATAAAATATATCCTTTCATAAAATTTTATCCTGTGACATTGTTACTAAATCACTCATTCAACAACCCACGCACCAATTCACCAACTTCAATCAATGCCCCCGCCAACGCAGCAGGATTATTTCCGCCAGCTTGTGCTAAATCAGGTTTGCCGCCACCTTTACCACCAATTTTTGTGGCAACAAAATTCGCCAATTCGCCAGCTTTGACTTTTGCAGTTTGGTCTTTTGAAACACCCGCCACAACGCTAATTTTTTCGCCTTCCACTGATGCCAATACGACAACGGCGTTATGTAATTTGTTTTTCAACTGCTCGACGATTTCACGCAAGATTTTGGCATCGACATTTTCAACCGTTGTCGCCAACACTTTCACGCCATTGATTTCGACCGCTTTCGCCATCAATTCATCACCTGTCGCACTCGCCAATTTTGAATTCAAACGCTCTAATTGTTTTTCCAAACCACGCGCACGTTCAACGAGTTGTTCGACTTTTTCGACGGCTTTATCAGGTGTGCCTTTGACCAAATCGGCGATTTGTACCAACGCGCTTTCACGTTGTGCGAACCACGCTAAACAGTTTGCGCCTGTTACCGCTTCAATGCGGCGCACGCCAGCTGCCACGCCGTTTTCGCTGATAATTTTGAAACAACCAATATCGCCAGCCCGCGCAACGTGTGTGCCGCCGCATAATTCGGTAGAGAATTCGCCAATTTTTAACACGCGCACTTCTGCGCCGTATTTTTCACCGAATAACGCCATCGCGCCTGCTTTGACTGCATCATCTTTTGCCATAACTTGTGCCGAAACCGCATTATTCAAACGGATTTGTTCATTTACCAAACGTTCCATCGTAGCAATTTCATCAGCGGTCAACGGTTCAAAATGTGAAAAATCGAAACGTAACCGTTCGGTATTCACGAGAGAGCCTTTTTGCGCGACGTGTTCACCCAAAGTTTGACGCAACGCGGCGTGTAATAAATGGGTTGCCGAATGATTTAATTCGGTGGCTTTACGTTTTGCCATATCAACGGTAGCTTTGACATTTTGTCCGACTTTCAACGCGCCAGCACTGACTTTGCCTTGATGCAAAAATAAACTGCCTGCTTGTTTTTGCGTATCGGCAACCTCAAACGTCGCACCATCTGCGCTAATTGTTCCACTGTCGCCAATTTGACCGCCTGATTCGCCGTAAAACGGCGTTTTGTCTAAAACGATTACGCCATCTTCGCCAGCGTTGAGTTGTTCAACGGCTTCACCGCCTTTGAATAACGCCACGATTTGCGCGGCATCGTGCAGATTTTCATAACCCGTAAAATCCGTTTGCGAATCGAGTTCGATATTTTTGTGTGCGTCTGCTCCGAAATGGCTTGCCGAACGCGCTCTATCACGTTGCGCTTCCATCGCTTTTTCAAAGCCGTCGTAATCGACGGTTAAATTATGTTCACGCGCAAAATCGGCGGTTAAATCAACAGGGAAGCCAAAAGTATCGTAAAGTTGGAAAACGGTTTCGCCTTCAATCACCGTGCCTGCCATTTTCGCCACGCACGCTTCTAAAATTTTCATGCCCTGACCAAGCGTTTCAGCAAAACGTTTTTCTTCACGTTCTAAGACTTTTTCAACTTGTTCGAGTTCTTTGCGTAATTCGGGGAACGCATCGCCCATTTCTTGTGCGAGTGGCGCGACCAATTTGTAAAAGAAAATGTCGCTGATGCCTAAACGATAACCGTGACGAATCGCGCGACGAATGATGCGGCGCAACACATAACCGCGTCCTTCGTTTGATGGCATCACGCCATCGACAATCATAAACGCACATGAACGAATGTGGTCAGCAATCACGCGCAACGAGCTGTTTGTTAAGTCCGTCATATTGGCTAATTTCGCTACCGCTTTGACGATGTTTTGGAACAAATCAATATCGTAATTGTTATGCACATTTTGCATCACGGCAGAAATACGCTCTAAGCCCATGCCCGTATCAACAGACGGTTTTGGCAATGGTGTTAAAGTGCCATCCGCACTGCGGTCATATTGCATAAACACTAAGTTCCAAATCTCAATATAACGGTCGCCGTCTTCGTCTGGTGTACCTGGAGGACCACCGAAAATGTCTTCGCCGTGATCATAAAAAATCTCACTGCAAGGCCCGCAAGGTCCTGTGTCGCCCATTGACCAAAAATTATCTTTCGCGCCAATGCGTGATAAACGCTCAGGTGAAACACCGATTTCGTTAATCCAAATGTTAGCCGCTTCGTCATCTTCGTCAAAAACCGTCACCCACAATTTTTCTTTCGGAATTTCCAGTACATTGACCAAAAATTCCCACGCAAAATGAATCGCTTCTTTTTTGAAATAATCGCCAAAACTGAAATTGCCGAGCATTTCAAAAAACGTATGATGACGCGCCGTGTAACCGACGTTTTCTAAATCGTTATGTTTTCCGCCAGCACGCACGCAACGTTGACTGGTTGCGGCTCTGACAAATTCACGTTGTTCACGTCCTAAAAACATATCTTTAAATTGCACCATTCCCGCATTCACAAAAAGCAAAGTCGGGTCATTGTTAGGAATTAAAGGACTTGAAGGCTCAACAGAATGTCCGTGTTGTTTAAAAAAGTCTAAAAAAGCAGAGCGTACTTCTGCGCTAGTCATAGTTTTCATAATGATTTTGAGTGTTTGTGATTAAAAATTGTTAGGAATGAATAAAGCGTAATTTTTTGGCGAATTGCGTAATTTGCGAACTCGAAAAACCGCGTTGTAATAAAAATCGACTGCGTTTTGACCAGTCGTGACGAGAGATTGGCTCGATGTCGCCGTATTTTTTACAATACGTTTGCGTTAATAAATCTAACCAATCGTCAGCGACTGTCAACATCGCATCATTTAAAGCATTAACAGCAACATCTATGCCCTTTTGGCTTAATTCATAACGAATGGCAACCGCGCCGAAACCTTTTTGTAATCGATACCGTGCATAACATTCGGCAAAACGCTCATCACTTTGCCAGTTTTGTTGAGCTAATTCATCGATGACAAGTTGAATATCGGCGCGTTCAAACCCTTTTTGCATTAACTTAGTGAGTAATTCTTTTTGCGAATGCTCACGACGCGCCAATAAACGCAAACAATGGTTTTTGATGTCGTGAGCAGCAGAATTCACAGCAGATTTTTAGAGTGGTTCATCAACGTCTAATTCGTCGTCGGTGGGTTCAAATTCTTTCACCGCAAGCAACGGTTTTTTGAAGGCTTCGTCGCGGATTTTGGTTTCGAGTTCCTTGGCTTTCGCGGGATTTTCTTTGAAGAAAATTTTAGCATTATCTTTACCTTGCCCGATTTTTTCAGTGCCGTAGCTATACCAAGAACCTGCTTTTTGCACAAAACCAAAATTCACGCCCAAATCCACCAATTCGCCGACAAACGAAATGCCTTCGCCGTATAAAATTTCAAATTCCGCTTGTTTAAACGGTGGCGCGACTTTGTTTTTCACAACTTTGACGCGGGTTTCGTTGCCAATAATATCGTCGCCTTTTTTCACTGCCCCGATGCGACGAATATCTAAACGCACGGACGCATAAAATTTCAACGCATTGCCGCCCGTCGTCGTTTCTGGAGATCCAAACATCACGCCGATTTTCATCCGAATTTGATTGATGAAAATTACCATCGTGTTTGAACGTTTAATGTTTGCGGTCAATTTTCGTAAGGCTTGCGACATCAAACGCGCTTGCAAACCCATGTGTGAATCGCCCATATCGCCTTCAATTTCAGCTTTCGGAGTTAATGCGGCAACGGAATCCACAACGACAATATCAATCGCGCCAGAACGCACTAACGAATCGGTAATTTCTAAAGCTTGTTCGCCCGTGTCGGGTTGTGAAACGTATAAATTTTCAATATCAACGCCCAATTTTCCTGCGTAGTTAATATCTAAGGCGTGTTCAGCATCAATAAAAGCCGCTGTACCACCGAGTTTTTGAACTTCGGCAATCACTTGTAACGTCAACGTGGTTTTGCCCGACGATTCAGGACCATAAATTTCAATGATTCGACCGCGTGGCAAACCACCGCAACCGAGTGCAATATCTAAACTCAACGAACCAGTCGAAACGACTTCAATATCTTTTGAAATATCCACGTCGCCCATTTTCATGACTGAGCCTTTGCCGTGTTGTTTTTCGATTTGCATCAGTGCGGCGGCTAAGGCTTTTTTCTTATTTTCGTCCATTTGAATCCTCATTTATTCGTTGAAAAAGAGTTAATTTGTTGCGTTTATTATCACACAGGGTTTGCGGTTCTCGTGAATGAAATTACTTTTTATCCGTCGATAACGCGGCATTTAAACCGCCTGCAATCGCATCGCCCGTATTGCCACGAACATAATCGACAACGACAGGTACAAACTTCTGCATCGTTTCAGGTTTCATGCCGAGTTGTTGAAAAATCGACACGGCGGTTAATGCTGTACTGATTGAACTATCGCCCGATAAACCTGCTAATTTTCCTGCCAAACCACCCAATCCCGATTGTGGTTGCAACGCGGGAACGGCTGAAAGTAATTGCGAAACATCAGGAACTTGTTGCGACAATTTCGCGAAGGATTCAGGATTCATGCGGGTTTTCGCAATTTGTAATAATGCACCTGCGCCGCCTGTTGCCTGTTCTGATGTTACGCCTAAACGTTGCACCAACAAATTTGTCAATTCACCCGCTTTCAACGTTTTGCCGCTTTCGAGTAATTTTTGTACTTGATTGGCAGCATCCGCACTATTTTCCAACGTGTGACTGCTTTCTTTGCTGACAGATTTCAACACATCGCCCCAATTTTCAGCATGAACAAGTGGCGCGATGGCAAATAATAAAAATGCAACGGTGGTTTTTAAAGATTTCATGATTGAGCCTTTTGTTAAAAATGATGGAAATGATGGGGATAATTTGTTGATTGCATTTCGATTAAACGTGAGCGTGTGCGTTCAAAATCAGCTTTGTTTTTGCCATTCAAATATAAATCGTCAATGGCAACCTCCGCACTGCAAATAAGCGTTACTTTAGAGTCGTAAAGCACGTCAATCAAGATGATAAATCGCCGTGCTTCATTCTGTTTTTCGGCGGTAAATTGTGGAATGTTTGTTAAAACCAACGTGTCGAATTGCGCTGCCAATTTTAAATAATCATGTGCGCCTGTGGGTTTTTCACATAATTCGACAAAAGAAAAAATAGCTTCGGCGTTGCATTGCGAAATAGCAATTTCAGTGTGTGAATTTAATGGAAAAAAATAACGAGTTTCTACGTTAGATGATTTGGTTAAACGGTAATCTTGTTCGCCATTGATTTGAATTATTGCTGTTTTCTCGTGCAATAAATCAATGAATGGCAACAAAGATGCACGCTGCAAACCGTTCGGATAAAGTTTGTCAGGATGATAATTTGACGTGATGACAATAATCACGTCTTGCTTAAACAACGCGTCGAATAAAGCACTTAATAACATCACATCAGCAATATCGTTAATAAAAAACTCGTCAAAACAAAGCAATTTCACAGATTCTCGAATCTGTTTTGCGAACAATACTAGGGCGTTTTGATTCGGATTTTGATGAATAAACAAATGGACTTCCAGCATGAAAACGTGAAAATGCACGCGACGTTTTTCAGCCAATTCGCACGCTTCATAAAACCACGTCATTAACATAGATTTGCCGCGCCCAACTGCACCGAATAAATATAAACTTTGAATCGTCTTTGCGGATATTTTCCATTGCAAAAATTTTCTCCGCATCGACTTTTCATCAGCGTGTAATTCATCAAGTAAGTTTTGTAATGCTTGCAATGCCTCGAATTGCTCAACATCGAAATCAATAAATTTATCGGCAACGTGCTGTTCGTAGCGTTGCAAAAGGGGCGATGGCTTGTGGATCAAAGTTGTGTTCCACTTAATGTCGGATTTTTCTTGTTCGCCTTCTCAACTTCCACCACTGGCGCAATCAATTCCTGATATTTAAGAAACAAAAACGCCACTCGTGACGCATCGTCTTTTTTACTTCTGCCATAAGCGTAAGCGGCATCAACCGCTTTATCGAGTTCAACATGAGCATTTGCCAAATTTTCAGGCATCGTTTTTGGGTTGTACAAATCCGCTAAAGATTTATCTTTATGAACAGCTCGTGTATCTAAAATCGCTTGCGCTGCGTCTTCGATTTTCTTTTTTGCTGCGGATTTTACGTCAACAGGAAACGGGAAATTGTTATAAACAATCGTGTTTGAATAACGATAATCGCTTTTTAAACGTCCGCAAACCGCACGCATCCAAGCGTTATGAAATGTTGAACACAGCAAACCAAACTCATAAAGGCTCGCTTTTGGCAACATGAAATTAGCGTCGCCACAAATTACACTCGATTCAAAATAACCAATCGGCACGAATTTTCGTTGTTCTGATGAAACGCGAGGAATTAACAAATAAGGCTGGTCAGTTTGGCGAATCTCGCCGAATAAATACGGCGTTTCGGCTAAATTTTGCGTGGGAATTTTTGGGCTGGCTAAACGCATTTTTTTAACCGCTTCCACGCGCTTTTTAATTTCAGGTGATTTTTTACGGTCAGATTCTGTGCTGTCTTTTAGCCACAAACAAAAACGCGGGATGTTGTTTATAAATTCTTCTGCACCTAAAAAAGGACGAATGTATTTTGCGGCAATTTTGTCGGTTTTTCGTATCTCGTCCGCTTCTTCTTGTGATAACAGCAAATTCCCGCCGTCAGTTGGCTGGCTTCCTTTCGTCATTTTTGGCGTGGTTTCGTTTAACGGATTTGTACGTTTATCAATTAAAACCGTCGGCGCATCGACTAAATACGGATTGATTTGAGTAGCTTTGATTTCAATCGGTTCGCCTTTGATGTCGTCGTCATAATCAAATAATCGGTAGCTGGTCGGCTCTTGCAAACCAAAACCCATAATGACGCAATGCACCGCCGCCACGTTTCCTGCCTCGTTATTCCAGCGAAACGTGCGGTGTGCAAAATGTAACTTCACTTTTAATTTCAATAATGCAGTCCATAAAATTGCTACTTGTTCGCCTTGCGTAAGACTATTAGTTGAAACGAAAGCGACGGGGATTTTTTTGTTTTCTTGAATATAACGCGCGGCTTTGATGTGCCACGCGGTCACATAATCTAAAACGCCCGCGCCGTTCATATCTTTAAAAACTAATGCCAAATCGTCTTTTTGCGCTTGTTTTTGATAGCTGTATCCAACAAACGGCGGATTGCCCATGATGAAACTGCATTCTTTGGGTTTAATGACACTTTGCCAGTCGATTTGCAGCGCGTTGGCACAAACGATATTGGCACGATGATTCAGCGGCAAGCGCAAATACGGTTTGCCGTTATTGCTGATTTGGCGATTCATTTGATGGTCAGTTATCCACATTGCGACGATGGCAATTTGCGCGGAAGTTGAATCAATTTCGATGCCGTAAAATTGGTCAACGTCGCAAATCGGTTCACGTTGTTGACGAGTAATTTCTTCAAGTTGCTGCAAAGTATCAGCTTCTAATAATCTGATTTCACGATAAGCGATAACTAAAAAATTGCCACAACCACACGCGGGGTCGAAAAACTCTAATTGTCTTAATTTGGCATGAAAGGCGTTGAGCTTTTTCTTATCGCCATGCGCTTTTTTAAGTTCAGCTTTGAGCGCGTCTAAAAACAACGGTGAAATGACTTTTAAGATGTTTTCTTCGCTGGTGTAATGCGCTCCGAATTCACGGCGTTTTTTAGGTTTATCCGTCGCTTTTTCGTCTTCATGGTGCATGATTGCTTGAAAGAGCGTGCCGAAAATCGCAGGGCTGATTTCGCTCCAATCAATTTTGCAACATTCAAGCAACGCGGTTCGTGCGTCACTGCTAAAACAATGATCCGCTAATCGTCCTTTAAATAACGCGCCGTTGACGTACGGCAAAACTTGAAATTCTGGGTATAAACTTTTTGGGCGAGAATCGAAAGGCATATCCAGAACGCCAAAACATTTATTTAACGCACAATCCAAATCATGACCATCTGCGCGGGTTTGGCTAATAATTTCAAAAAACAAATCGGATTCACCGAATAAATTTGTATCATCACCAAATAAGCAAAAAAGAATACGGACTAATAAACGTTCTAAATCGTCACCTGCGTAACCTGTTTCTTTGATGGCATCGTGTAATTCGCCTAATTTTTTAGCGGCGGCTATATTCGCAGCTTCTTGTTGCAAAATCGCTTCACGTTCAAAACCGCTTAAAAAGCCTAATACCTCAACGTTTTGTTGAAAATCTGCCAATTTAAAATCGGCAATAGGTGCATCTGGCGTGTTCGATTCTTGGTCATAAAGCACTAGATTTTGAAAATCACTCACTAAAACATAGCGAGGCAAAGCATTGGGGCGTTTTTTAAGTTTTTCGACGTAGCCTTTCGTTTGCTCATAAGCCTTTTCGAGGCTTTTACCTTTTGATTTCATTTCAACCAGTAGCAAACCTGGGAAAAGCCCATCAATGCGATTGATACCGCCGCCATCTTTTGCGACGCGGTCTTCAAAGATGGCAGCGCGATACGGGCTAATGCCATAAACATCACACAATCCGCGCATGAAGTTTTGCGCTTGCCCCATTTCATATTTTGCGTTTTCAAATTCTTTTGAGAACCAGTCTGCGCGTTTGCGTAGTGCATCAATATCAATCATTTCAAAGCTCCTTTATGTCCTTGCGATAAACGTAAAATTCCCCGCAAAATATCCACTTCTTTGCTGCGTAATTCGGCTCGGTTGTACATTCGGCGCAAACGACGCATCAGGGATTCTTCTTTTTCAGGGTGCATAAAACCGATGTCCGCCAACGCTTCGGCAAGATGGTCATAAAATAATTCCATTTGGTGATTTGTTGCTAATTCTTGTTCGTCTTCATCACCCACAACTTTTCGCGCAACTTCGCCATTTTGTGCAGCAATGAATAATTCATAACACACAACCTGCACAGCTGCCGCGATGTTGAGTGAGCTGTAATTTTGATTACATGGAATATGTAACAAATAACGGCATAAATCGAGTTCTTCGTTTTTCAAACCCGAATTTTCGCGTCCAAATACAATCGCAATTTTTTCATGTGCCGATTCTGAAATGACTTTTTCAGCACATTCACGCGGCGTGACTTCTGACCAGCTGATGGTGCGACTGCGTGCGCTTGCACCGATAACTAACGTGCAATCCGCAATCGCGTCTTGTAAGGTTTCAAAAATTTGCGCTCGTGCCAAAATATCATCAGCCCCAGCGGCTCTTGCGGTGGCATCAGCATGCGGGAAAAGTTTTGGCGAAACCAAACACAAATTAGTCAAAGTCATATTTTTCATGGCACGCGCCACTGCGCCGATATTTCCAGAATGCGACGTTTCAACTAATACGATTTTAATGTGTGAGAACAAGGCGAATATCCAATGGGCTAAAAAAGCACTAAGTTTAGCAAAAGATTTGTTAAACTTAGCCTTTAATCCGCTATTTAAAAAAAGAAAATTCCTATGCAACAACCCATGCTTAATATCGCTATTCGCGCTGCGCGTAGTGCTGGCGACATCCTTCTTCGTTCCGCAGAAAAAGTCACACATTTAACCGTCGAAAATAAAGGCAAAAACGATTTTGCAACCGAAATTGATCGACTTGCTGAACGGGAAATTATTTCAATTATTAAAAATGCTTACCCAGAACATAGCATTTTGGCTGAAGAAAGTGGCGAACATAAAGGCAACGAATATCAGTGGATTATTGACCCACTCGACGGAACAACTAATTTCATTCACGGCTTTCCGCAATACGCCGTTTCAATCGCATTGAAACACAAAGGACGTTTAGAAGTCGGCGTTGTTTATGACCCGTTGCGTGACGAATTATTTACTGCAAAACGTGGCGGCGGCGCGATGTTGAACAATCGCCGTATCCGCGTAACAAATTTAACCACGATGCGTGGCGCGTTAATTGGCACAGGATTTCCGTTCAAAGTGCCGCAACATTTAGATGCTTACATGGAAATGTTTAAAGCTGTCACACTTGATTCTGCTGGCATTCGTCGTGCGGGTTCAGCCGCTCTCGATTTAGCCTATTTAGCCGCTGGACGATTAGATGCTTTCTGGGAAATTGAACTCAAAGAATGGGACATGGCAGCAGGAATTTTACTCGTCAAAGAAGCAGGTGGCGTAGCAACTGATTTTTCATTTAAAGATAATTATTTGGAATCGGGCAATGTGATTGCTGCTAGCCCACGAATGCACCAACTTATGTATCAACTCATTGAACCACACGTCACCGACGCATTGAAATAACATGACTAATTACGAACAAAGCAAAAAAGCCCGTCGAATTGCCGCAATTTTTTATTTGGCGGTAATGGCATTTATTTTGGGTGGCACTTATTTGTCACAGCACCCGTTTTTTTAAATCTGATCAGCAAAACCATGACTCGTACCGCTTACGCAGTTATTCATCTCAAAGCGATTCGTCATAACGTGCAACAAGCGCGTTTAGCAGCCCCAAACTCTAAAATCATGGCGGTCATAAAAGCAAATGCTTATGGACACGGTTTATTGCGTGTCGCGCAGGCATTGAATCCATTGGTTGATGGCTTTGCTGTGGCGCGAGTTCAAGAAGGTGTATGCCTGCGGAAAGCAGGTTTTAAACAGCGTATCGTGGTTTTGGAAGGTTTCACAGAGCTTGAAGAATTACAGAATTTGTTGAATTTTGATTTGGAAGTTTCATTGCATTCGCCGCATCAATTAGAGATTTTAAAGCATCAGACTGAATCAAAACAGTTGGGGGCTTGGGTGAAAATTGATACAGGTATGAATCGTTTAGGCTTCAAAGCGCACGAAGTAAATCAGGTTTTTGAACAGTTAAGTGCGTGTAATGTCGTTAAGAAACCCCTAAATTTCATGACCCATTTTGCGAATGCTGACGATGTAAATGATTTGAAAACGTCTCAGCAAATCGAACTATTTAATCAGCTTACTGCGAATTACAAAGGCGAAAAAAGTATGGCGAATTCAGCGGGGATTTTAGCGTGGCAAGATTCGCTGACCGATTGGGTTCGTGCTGGAATTATGCTGTACGGTATTTCGCCATTTGCGGATTCAACAGGCGGGCAATTAAATTTGCAACCGTTAATGAGTTTATATTCCCGATTGATTGCGGTGCGTGATGTTGCAGCGGGTGAAACCGTTGGTTATAGCGGAACATGGACAAGTTCGAGCGCGACAAAATTAGGCGTAGTGGCGATTGGTTACGGTGATGGTTATCCGCGTTATGCTCAAATTGGTACGCCCGTTTTAGTGAATGGTGAACGTGTACCTTTAGTTGGACGGGTTTCGATGGACATGATAACGGTTGATTTAGGTTTGAATTCCACGGCGAAAGCGGGTGATTCAGTCACTTTGTGGGGCGAAAAGTTGCCTATTGAGGAAATTGCTATTTGTTCAAATACGATTCCTTACACATTGATTTGCGGGATTACACCTCGCGTTGAAATAGTTGAATCGAAACATTCAGAAGCACTTTTCTCAAGCTAAAATGATTATCGAAATACCTAAAAAGTAGAACTTAAAACGCAAGGTAAAAAATGAACCCTATCTACGTCACCCAACCCACCCTTCCACCATTAGAAGAATTTTTGCCCTATTTAGAAAAAATTTGGGGCAACAAAATTTTAACAAATGGCGGTGAATTTCATCAGCAACTCGAACAAGCGTTGTGTGATTATTTGGGTGTAAAACATATTGCGCTTTTTACAAATGGCACGATTGCACTCATTACTGCGTTGCAGGCTATGCGAATTACAGGCGAAGTGATTACCACACCATATTCGTTTGTTGCTACGGCACATTCTTTATTGTGGAATAACATTAAACCTGTGTTTGTCGATATTGACCCTTTAACGCTCAATCTTGATCCTGAAAAAATTGAAGCGGCAATTACGCCACAAACGACAGCGATTATGCCCGTTCATTGTTATGGTTATCCGTGTGACGCAGCTCGAATTCAACAAATTGCTGATAACTACAATCTTAAAGTGATTTACGATGCAGCTCATGCGTTTGGTGTACAAGATAAAAATGGTGGCTTGTTGAATCACGGTGATTTATCGGTCTTGAGTTTCCACGCGACGAAAGTTTTTAATACGTTTGAAGGTGGCGCGATTGTTTGTCCAGATGAAAAAATCAAACGTCGAATTGACCATTTAAAAAACTTTGGTTTTGCAGATGAAATTACCGTTGTTGCAGCGGGTATCAATGGAAAAATGAGCGAAATTAACGCCGCGTTTGGTTTGTTGCAACTCAAAGGTATCGAGGACGCTTTGGCAAAACGCAAAATGATTGATGCACGTTATCGTGATGGCTTGAAAAATGTTGTTGGAATTCGTTGTGCAAATGTTGGCGAACACGTTGCGAATTATGCGTATTTTCCAATTTTTGTTGAACAAAATCGTGACGAACTTTATGAAAAACTCAAAGCCAATGGTATTTTTGCACGACGTTATTTTTATCCATTGATTAGTGATTTTCCGATGTATCGTGGTTTGCTATCGGCAGCACCCGCTAATTTACCAATAGCTCGCCAAATTTCAAATGAAGTGATTTGTTTGCCGATGTATCCATCGTTAGAAGTCGAAGATATTGAGCGTATCATCAATATCATTTCGGAATTTACAATGTAATCGTTTCTAATTTGTTTTCACTTCATCCAAGCGGTGAATATCGTGTTTCGCCTCCATTACCAGCGCATAACTCAAATGCTCAAAGGGACGAAACACCATAATTTTTCCCGAAATTTCGTCAGGTAATTTCACTTCTTCTGCATCTTCTTTTACAGGGTCAATAATTTGTTTTCCTTTTTGATAAATGGTCAGCTCATGTCCCACAATTAAACCATCTGCACTGCCTTTATCAATAACAACCACGCTATATAAACCAATCAATGCCATGCCATCTTTAACGCCGATAATGTGACCATCAACCATTTTTTCTGGTGGTTTTGGAAAAAAATTCAACGTATTTTCAACATCAGGACTCGGCATAATACGGTCGCCTGTCCGAATTTCGTGCGTGCCTTTTGTGATAACTAATGTGGCTGGATTGCCATTATTTAGCATGGTTGCACTAGCAATATATTTCGCTTCAATGCCTAAAACTTCATTGGTATCGGCATCGTGATATGTTTCACCTGATCGATAAATCGTATAGGTATTTGCGATTTCGGTTAGATTTTTGACGTAAATTTTATCACCTGTTCCCGCCATCAAATGTCCTTCATGAAAACCGACAATATAGGGCGCGTTTTCTATCTCGCCTTCACTGACAATCTTAGGTGAGCTTAAAAAAGTCGCAATACGCTCGTGTGGAATTAGGTTAATTGGTATTTCAATGTCACTTTCACGCGAGCAGGGCAACACTTTATTATTTTTATCGAGTAAAAAATTTTGTCGTCCTTTTTCATAATCGCTAGGTTTTAACACACACGGTTTGTCGGTTCGTAAATCTAACGGGCGCGATAAACTCAATTGTGGTTTGCCATTAACGACAGTGAAATAAATCGTGTCATTTGGATAAATTAAATGCGGATTTTTAATTTGAGAATTTGTTATCCAAAGCTCTTTCCATTGCCACGGATGTTGCAAAAATTTCCCCGAAATATCCCAAAGTGTATCGCCTTTTACTACCATGTATTTTTCAGGATGGGTTGGATTTAATGTGATTTCGTCAGCATTACTAATTGCCGAAACGCAAAAATTTAGCAATAAACCAATTAAAAAAGGGGAGGGCGTAGAACGTGTATTTTTCATGTGTGACAACAAAATTAGTGTGATTTCGGATAGAATTCGCGTCTATTTAAATTTTTCAACATTATAGAGGAGAGTACCTTGAGTATTCTAACGATTCTCGAATTTCCAGATGAGCGATTACGAAAAATTGCCAAGCCAATAAAAGATATAGATAGCAGTCTTCAAACGCTTATCGACGATATGCTTGAAACTATGTATCACACGGGCGGCATTGGTTTAGCTGCCACGCAGGTAAACGTTCACCTTCGACTTTTGGTTATCGACACCAGCGAAGAAAAAAATGCGCCGTTATGCCTTATAAATCCTGAAATTATTAGTAAAGACGGCGAATTTGAATACAAAGAAGGCTGTCTATCCGTGCCAGAAAGTTATGAAAAAATCATTCGTCCTGGTCACATTATCGTCAAAGGGCTAGATCGAAATGGTAAAGAAATCGAAATCGAAGCCAATGATTTACTTTCGACCTGTATTCAGCATGAAATTGACCATTTGAATGGCAAATTATTTATTGATTATTTATCGCAATTAAAGCGTCAGCGCATCAAAACAAAAATCGAAAAAATGCACCGATTAGAAGGCAAAGCATGAGAATTATTTTTGCAGGAACACCCGAATTTGCAGTGCCGAGTTTGCAAAAGTTAATTGATTTGGGGCATGACATTTGCGCGGTTTACACTCAACCCGATAGACCTGCTGGGCGCGGGCAACATTTGCAACCATCACCTGTAAAAGTATTGGCATTGGCGCATAACATTCCTGTTTTACAACCATTGACGCTGAAAACCGATGATGAATTTCAAACGTTTCAAAATTTTAACGCTGATTTAATGGTCGTTGTTGCTTACGGAATGATGTTGCCGCAAACGGTTTTAGATGCGCCGCGTTTTGGCTGCATCAATGGACACGGTTCATTATTGCCACGTTGGCGCGGTGCAGCTCCGATTCAACGCGCTGTGATTGAAGGCGATAAAGAAACGGGCGTGACAATTATGCAAATCGTGAAAAAGTTGGATGCGGGCGATATGTTGCACAAAGAAGTTTATGCCATTAAAACCACCGATACGTCTGCAATAGTCCATGATGAACTTTCAAAATTAAGTGCGATTGGCTTAGAAAAAGTGTTGCAACAAATCAAAAATGGAACGTTGCACGCTGAATCTCAAGATGAAAATTTAATGACGTATGCTGCAAAATTAACGAAAGAAGAAGCGGCAATTAATTGGTCAGAATCGGCTGAAAAATTAGTCCGAAAAATTCATGGTTTAAATCCAAAACCTGTCGCACAAACTATTTATAACGGTTTGGTGATGAAAGTTTGGAATGCAGAAGTGTTGGACGAAACAACAAATTTGTCAGCGGGACAAGTGCGTTGTACGACTAAAACGTTAGATGTCGCATCTGGTAATGGTTTTGTCCGAATTCATGAATTGCAATTACCAAATGGCAAGCGCATGAGTGCAACGGCATTTTTAGCTGCACATGATGTGAATGGCGCGACACTCGGATGAATACTCGATTGATTGCCGCTCGAACATTGGTTCGAGTTTTAGATGGTGGGCAATCGCTCACTGCCGCGTTAGAACACACTTTGTCCGCCCTCGAAAATCCTCAAGATAAAGCGTTTGTGCAAGCGGTTTGTTATGGCGTTTGTCGTTATTATCATCGTTTGCAATTCATTTTGACTCAGCTTTTAGATAAGCCGATTAAAGATGTCGAAATTTACGTCTTGGCACTGATAGGTTTATATCAATTAGCATTTATGCGGGTAAAAACTCACGCCGCTGTTTCTGAAACGGTTGATGCTACGCGCAAAAAATCGTGGGCAAAAAATTTAATTAACGCGCTATTGCGTCGTTATTTGCGTGAACAAGAACAACTCGAAACGCTTGCAAATTCAACGCCTGTTGCATTGTATTCACATCCAAAATGGTTGGTTTCACGCATTGAAAGTGATTGGGGTGAAAAAGCCGCACAAATTTTTCAGGCAAATAATGAATTTCCGCCAATGGTTTTGCGTGTTAATGCGTTACAAACTTCGCGCGAAAATTATTTGCAGCAATTAGCAGATTTAAGCATTGAAGCGGAAGCTGTTGAATGTTGTCCGTCAGCAATTCGATTAGTTAAACCCGTTGCTGTTTTTTCGTTACCGAATTTTGAAAGCGGAATGGTTTCAGTTCAAGACACGGCGGCACAATTTGCAGCGACGTTGCTGGATTTAAAAGCAGGGCAGCGAGTATTGGATTTATGTGCCGCACCAGCAGGTAAAACCGCGCATATTTTAGAATCTCAATCCGATTTAGAATGCGTGGCGGTAGATATTGATGCAACACGAATGTTAAGGGTTGAAACAAATTTGCAGCGATTAAACTTATCAGCCCAATTGATTGTCGGTGATGCAACGCAACCTGAGGATTGGTGGAATGGAAACTGTTTTGACCGTATTTTGGTTGATGCGCCGTGTTCTGCGTTGGGCGTAATTCGTCGCCATCCTGATATTAAAATTTTGCGTCGTGCCGATGATTTAACAGCGTTACCAATGTTGCAAAACGATATTTTAAAAGCAGCATGGTTAATGTTAAAAGAGGATGGCTTGTTGGTTTATGCGACGTGTTCTATTTTAAAAGTGGAAAACGAAGACCAAATTGCAAAATTTTTGGCTGAAACTCCAAACGCACAAGAAATACCTTTCGATTTAAATCCAGCTAAACATGGTTGGCAAATCTTGACGGGTGAACATGGTTGTGATGGTTTTTATTATGCACGTTTACGCAAAGTGAATTTAGCGGCATAGTATTTGCTGTAATTTCGTTATTATTTTGCTTCATTTTATTTTTGAGAATTTCACATGACTAAATCTAAATCTAAAACTACTTCCACTTTTGAAGCCTTTTTAGGACAGGCTAAACAACAAGAAATGGATATTATTGCATTATTGTCAGCAGGTGATTTATTAACGCCTGTGCAACAAATTGAACTTTATGAAACGTGGATTAAACACAGCGATTCACCTGTCCGTTATGCGGCATATTTCAATTTAGCAGTGATTTTAGATCAACAAAATTTACCTGAAAAAGCAGAGCAAGCTTATCGCGATTCTATCGAAATTCACCCTGATTTTATTCAAGGGCAATTCAATTTAGGTGCGACGCTTGAGCGTCAAAATCGTATTGAAGAGGCGTTAAATCAATGGCGCGGTATTATTTCAAAATATGAATATGTCGCGTTGTCAGACGAAGATAAAAAAATCTATATTTTGGGATTGAACAGTTTAGGGCGATTATTAGAAATTGAACGAAATTTTAAAGAATCAGAACAATTTTTAACCCAAAGTTTGTTGCTCAATCCAAATCAATCAAAAGTGATTTCGCATTGGGTGCATTTACGTCAAAAACAATGTGAATGGCCCGTTTACAAATCAGTTTTGGGGGTGTCGAAAGCCGCGATGATGCAAGGAACATCGGCATTAGCCATGTTAAGCGCATCAAATGAACCGCAAGACCAACTTGAAAATTCACAAAATTTTGTTATAGAAAAAGTTGATAAAAATTTACCTCAATTAGTTGAAAATCAAGCACCCTATAATCACAAAAAAATTCGGATTGGTTATTTGTCATCCGATTTTCGCACGCACGCGGTTTCACTTTTAACCGTTGAAATGTATGAATTACATGACCGCAACAAATTTGAAGTTTTTGGCTTTTGTCTAACACCGCCAGATGATTCAGCGTTGCGAGCAAGAGTTGTTGGCGCGATGGATACATTTATTTCCGTTGCAAATATGACTGACGAAGAAGCCGCACGTTGTATTCATTCGCATGAAATTGACTTGTTAGTCGATTTGCAAGGATTAACATCAGGTGTTCGTCCAAACATTTTGGCGTATCGTCCCGCACCAGTTCAAGTGACCTATTTAGGTTTTCCAGGTACTACTGCGTTACCGAATATCGATTATGTGATTGGTGACGAGTTTTTGATTCCACCTGAATTAGCAACGTATTTCAGTGAAACACCGCTTTATATGCCGCACGTTTTCCAAGTTTCGGATCGTCAACGACCTGTCGGTGAAAAACCAACTCGGGCAAGTTGTGACTTACCAGATGATGCGTTTGTTTTTTGTTCATTTAATAACAACTACAAAATCACCGAAGAAATGTTTGCGTGTTGGATGCGAATTTTAAAACGTGTACCAGACAGCGTGTTGTGGTTGTTAGCGGATAATGAATGGGCGCATGAAAATATGGTGAATGCGGCAGTGGCTCATGGCATCGAAAAAGAACGGTTAATTTTTGCATCGCGTGTTTCACCTGCTGATTATTTAGCGCGTTATCAAGTCGCAGACGTGTTTTTAGATTGCACGCCATTTAACGGTGGTACAACAGCGAATGATGCGTTGTTTATGGGCTTGCCGATTTTGACATTGACGGGAAAAACCTTTGCATCACGCATGGCGGGAAGTTTGTTGCACTCGCTCGGATTTGATGAATTGATTACTTACAATTTTGAAGATTACGAAGAAAAAGCGATTGAATTAGCGGCGAATCGTCCACACGTTGCCGATTTGCGCCGAAATATCGAAGCGCGTCGTTCAACGTGTGATTTGTTCAATATGCCACAGCAAGTCCGTGATATTGAAATGTTGTATGAACGAGCTATCACGCAAGGTATTCCAAGTAAAAAAACAAAACACGTTACAACTTCAACGTCTTTTAATACGAGCGAGTTTGCCGTTTTAAGTTTGTTTTATGGCATTGTGATTCGCATGAAACGTGCGCCGAAAGAAACCAGTCTGCCACACATTCACGCAGATTTTCAAGGTTCGACAGCACGAATTACTTTGAATCCAATTGAAATGACACAAAGTAATTTACCGACAAAACAAGAACGTTTGGTTTTGGCGTGGGTGGAAATTCATCACGATGATTTGTTGGCGAACTGGAATTTGGTTCAACATGGGCAAACGCCTGTTGTCATTGATGGTTTGAGATAAAACGAGAAAAATAATGAAATGTTACAAACACATTCTCCTCGCGGTCGATTTTTCAGAAGACACGGATTGTCTAGTGAAGCGTGTGTCAGAAATGGAATTACTTGATGACACAAATATCAGTATCGTTCACATTTTAGACAGTATTCCCATGCCAGACGTAAGCTACGGAACCATTATTGCGCTTGATGATGAAACGGATAATACGTTACTCGAACAAGAAAAAGTTAAATTGAACGAAATTGGCAAATTTTTAAATGTGCCAGAAAACCAACGTTGGTTAATTTGGGGGTCGCCAAAAGAAGAAATTTGTGCGCTTGCCGAACAAGAAAAAGTCGATTTAATTATTGTCGGTTCACACGGTCGACACGGATTAGCATTATTATTGGGTTCAACTGCGAACGATGTTTTGCATCACGCACCTTGCGATGTTTTAGCCGTTAGGCTAAAACACGCGCATAAGATTTTAGGAGAGCAGAATGTTT
This sequence comes from uncultured Pseudomonadota bacterium, assembly GCA_903847275.1. Classification (GTDB taxonomy): domain Bacteria; phylum Pseudomonadota; class Gammaproteobacteria; order Methylococcales; family Methylomonadaceae; genus UBA10906. The sequence goes on along the minus strand of CAINDC010000146.1, from coordinate 4,637 downwards.
GAAAATATGAAACTAGGAACAAAATTAGTATGTAGTTTTATTGTTGTCGCAGTTATTGGCTTAATAATCGGCATCATTGGTGTTGTGAATATGAATCGCATCGATGGTTTCGTTGATAAGTTATACAGCGAAGATTTATTAGGTGTTTCGCTCATAAAAGAAGCGAAAATAAATCGTCTAATTGCCGCACGTGAGTGGAGAACTGCAATACTTGAATCTGATCCAGTAAAAACAGCTGAAAAAGTTGAATTTGCTAAAGAAAATATGAAATTATTCAAAGAAAATTTAAGTGCAAGCCAAAAACTTTTTCATTCAGAGCAAGCAAAAATTATCTTTACTGAACTAGAAAGTGTTGTACCTGAGTGGGAAAGATTAACATTGCAAATGCTTGTGATGATTCAATCCTCCAATTTAATGCAAATTACACCTGAATTTAACGTAATTTTAGAAGCCCAAGCACCACTCGGTAAACGTATAGATGAAAAGGTAAATGAATTAAGTAAACTCAAAGAAAAATTTGCTCAACAATCTGCCGAAAAATCGTCTGAAATTTACGAATTTAATTTAATAGTACTTGTTGTCATCATTTCTATTGGTTTTATTTTTAGCGTGTTAATCGGAATGGCATTTTCACGTTATTTAATGCGTGAATTAGGTGGCGAATTAGTAGATGCAGTGAAGCAGGTTAAAAATGTATCTGCTGGAAATTTAAATACGTCAATTACGTTACAGCCGCGTGATAACAGCAGTTTACTTTATTCGTTAAAAACAATGCAAAACACCATCAACGAACTCATTTTGGCTCAACGTGTGATGGCGAAAAAACACGACGAAGGTTTTATTAGCGAAAAAATCGATGTTTCAAAGTTTCAAGGTTCATACAGTGAAATGGCGAGCGAAATCAACCGATTAGTACAGTCGCATATCGCTGTAAAAATGCACGTAGTTGATATAGTGACACAATATGCAAGTGGTGATTTTCAACGTGATATTGATCGTTTACCTGGAGAAAAAGCGAAAATTACCGTAGCGATTGATGCCGTAAAAAGTGCATTGGCAAGTATGAGTAAAGACATCGAAATGCTTTCTGTTGCAGGCGCACAAGGTGATTTTTCTAAACGTAGTGATACCAGTCAATTTAAATTTATGTTTAAAGATATGTTGACGAATTTGAATAATTTGATGGAAACCAGTGAAGTTTCTTTTGGTGATGTATTGAAATTATCGAATGCGTTAGCACAAGGCGATTTAACACAAGCAATTACCACTGAATATCCAGCAGGCGCGTTCAATAATGTTAAAAATGCGTTGAACGGCACGGTGGAAAATCTCAAAGCATTAGTGGGTGAAATCAAAGATTCGACCGATACAATTAACACGGCATCTCAAGAAATTGCAGCGGGAAATAACGATTTATCGCAACGCACTGAGCAACAAGCAGCAAGTTTGGAAGAAACTGCCGCAAGCATGCAAGAACTCACATCAACCGTTCAAGCGAACAGTGAAAATGCGAAACACGCCAATGAAATGGCGTTAGCATCATCAGAAATTGCGCGACAAGGTGTGGCAGTTGTTAATCAAGTTGTCACCACAATGGAAGACATTAACGAATCATCGCGTAAAGTCGTTGATATTATTACCGTGATTGATGGAATTGCATTCCAAACAAATATCTTGGCGTTGAATGCGGCGGTTGAAGCGGCGCGTGCAGGCGATCAAGGTCGTGGTTTTGCGGTGGTTGCGAGTGAAGTACGTAATTTAGCGCAACGTGCAGCAAGTGCAGCAGGTGAAATTAAAGCCTTAATCAGTGATTCTGTTGATAAAGTGGAAGATGGAACGGCATTAGTGGCGCGGGCGGGTAAAACAATGGAAGAAATTGTTAATTCGATTCAAGATGTCACTGCGACAATTGGTCAAATTACAGCCGCTTCTTATGAGCAAACTTCTGGTATTCAACAAGTCAACCAAGCCATTGGGCAAATGGATGATGTAACACAACAAAATGCCGCACTTGTTGAAGAAGCAGCAGCTTCCGCAGAAGCATTAGAAGATCAGGCTCGTCACTTGTCAGTCACAATGGCGAATTTTAAAACCGCAGGTGGACAAACTAAATCAAGTTCTGCACCAGTTATGAAAACTTCCGTTTCTAATAAAACATCTGTGTCAAAAGCAAAACCTGTCATGACAGAAGCTATTGAAGCTATCGATATTGATTTAGATGGCGCGTTACAAAAGCACGTTGAATGGAAAGTGAAATTACGTTCGGCAATCACTAATAAAGAAACTCTCGATGTAGCAACTATTTCAAAAGATAACTGCTGTGATTTCGGAAAGTGGTTGCATCATGAGGAATCGCATTCAAAAATTACACATTTACCCAGTTATCAAACTTGCATAAGCGAACACGCGAAATTTCACGTTGCTGCGGGAAAAGTTGCATCAGTGATTAATGCCAAACAATACGAACAAGCTGGAAATATGTTGGAAAATGGTTCTGATTTTTCTGATACGTCGAGTGCGGTTGCGGCGGCAATTATGAAATTGAAAAAAGATACTGCAGCAAAACCTGCAACGGTATCGAAACCAGTTAAACCTAAAGAAGCTGAAGTAGAATTATTTACAGATGATTGGGAAGAGTTTTAAGTTGTGACTAAAATTACAGCGATTTATCCTGGCACATTCGACCCCATTACGAATGGGCATTTGGATTTAGTGGCACGCGCCTCACAGTTATACGATGAAGTGATTATTGCGGTCGCGGCGAATAAAACGAAAGCACCGTTATTTTCACTCGCAGAACGTGTGGCTTTAGCTCAAAAAACGACAGCTGAATTTAAAAATATTCGCGTGATTGGTTTTGATAATTTGCTGGTTGAATGTGCAAAACAACAGGGCGCACGCGTTATTTTGCGTGGTTTGCGAGCGGTTTCTGATTTCGAGTACGAGTTTCAAATGGCGGGAATGAACCGCCGATTGGCACCCGAATTAGAAACGGTTTTTTTAACACCCGCAGAACAATATGAATTCATTTCGTCCAGCATGATTCGAGAAATTGCCCGATTAAAAGGCAACGTTTCGCATTTTGTGGCGGATTGTGTGCATCAACAATTGATTGAAAAATTTGCGAGATTAGACGATGTCATTGGCGATTGATATGGAAGAATGTGTAATTTGTGGGGCGTGTGAACCGTTGTGTCCGAATCAGGCAATTAGCCATGATGAAACTACGTTTTTGATTGATCCGAAAGCGTGTACGGAATGCCAAGGATTTCATAATACACCGCAATGTGTGTTGGTTTGCCCCGTCGATTGCATTCATCCTCTTGTAGAATTAACGCCGATTCCAACCGTTAAACGCGCCAAACTTTTTGATATGGTGATTAAATCGTTTAATCGCCCCGACGACAAATCTTATTAAACGAGGTAAAAAAAATGGCATTAATTATTGCTGAGGAATGTATTAACTGTGACGTATGCGAACCTGAATGCCCAAATGGTGCGATTTCGCAAGGCGAAGATATTTATGTTATCAATCCCGAATTATGTACAGAATGTGTAGGACATCATGGCGTTCCGCAATGTATTGAAGTGTGTCCTGTTAATTGTATTAGCAAAGATTCAAAACACGTTGAAGATAAAGAATCGTTGTATCAAAAGTATCTAAAATTGATTGCGTAAATTTAGCACATTAAAAAAGCGTCAATACTCAAAAAGCATTGACGCTTTTTTGTGTTTCAACGTTGCGTGACTTATTTCCAACCCGCTTTAGCTGAACATTCTGCTTCTTCTTTCGGGTGAGTTTTTTCCCACTCTGAAATAGATAACGTTTCGTTGTCGCTCATTTTGTTATTCATACATTCGCAGTATGTGCCAACAGTTGCCACTGACTTGCCTTCGCTTTGATTATCTATCAAGCACTGTGCAACCCATTTCAAATCGTCCGCTCCAGCATAAGTTAAATTACTGGCGGTCGCAGCCATGATAAAAAATAATAATGCGCTCATTTTTGCTTTCATAATGTCACTCCAAAATATAAGTTAAAATCATGTTGAGCGAAAGTCACTTGCGGCTTGTGGTTTAATGGCAAACCTGATGTGACAAACACGGACAAATAATAAATCAAGCTAATGGTCGATGCAACGAATTGTGCCGTTAGTTCAACTTTGCTTGAATAAACGCCAAAATATGCGCCATCGCAACATCTTCGGCTTGTTCATCTGTTCGACCTTTATATTCAACCGTACCAGCATCTAAACCTTTATCGCCCATCACCAATAAATGCGGAATGCCGATTAAATCCATATCCGAGAACATAAAGCCCGCACGAACTTTTCGATCATCGAGTAATACTTCAATACCATCGTTAAATTTAAGCACATCGTTTCGTGAAATAATTTCGATTTCTTACTCATGCACAAAAGCCAAGTGGTGATTGTTCTCACGTCTTTTCCCAGTACATCGGCAATCGCATCCGCTGAAAGCCCATAACAGAAGAGTTTCGCGGCTTGTTCATATTCTTTGAAACTGCCTTGTTTTCCCCATAATCCACTGTAACTTGTTTCAGAATAACGATGTTTTCCACCACAGCAATACAGCATTTGCCTACGTTCGGAGTCATTTTTTGTGGTATAAAATCC
>CAINDC010000145.1 GCA_903847275.1 uncultured Pseudomonadota bacterium | reverse complement strand
GTAATAAAATCATTACCAGCACCCGCAGTGATACTATCAGTACCACCGCCACCAACGATTGAATCATTGCCAGCACCACTTGTGATTGTATCGTTACCAGTGCCACCAGTAATCGTATCGTTACCAGAACCTGTAGTGATAGTTTGTGCGGCTGTACCTGTAATATAGCTAATGTTTGACGACGCTGTACTGACAAAAGATGTCACCGCTGGAACAGCAGTAACCGTAATGGTATTTGTGGAACTACCACCACTCACGTTAATTGTTCCGCCTGTTGTTAGATTTCCAGTAAGTGCAAAAGTCGCAGCTGGAGCAGTGATATTCAATATGCCACTACCTACAGGTGCTGTGAATGTTGTCAAACTAGTTGCTGTAGATAAATCGACCGTAAGTGTACCAGTATATGTTTCAGCAGTTGCCGTCAAAGTGGTTAATGTTGAAGGAGCGATTAATGTTGCATATCCAGTTGCTGCAATAGTACCAGCTCCTAATGTAGGTGTAGTACCACTTAATGTTGCATACGTACTCGCACTGGCAGAAACATTTAAAATATCCGCGCCATTACCTAAGTCTGTAATTGTATCTGTGCCAGAAGTAACAGTGATTGTATCTATGCCAGCACCGCCAGTGATTGTATCTGCACCCGCACCACCAGAAATAGCATCAGCTCCAGAACCCGTAGTAATTGTGTCTGCTGCTGAACCTCCCGTAACACTTGCTGTTCCAGAAGCACCCAATGTTGTACTTAAATTTAATGCTGCAGCATTTGAGTCGCTCAGTGTAACAACCAATTTAGCTGCTGCCGTGAAAGCACCGCTAATTGAATCGGCACCGTTACCAAAATCGCTAAAAGTTAAAGTACCTGTAGATGCTGGATTGATAATGAACGTATCAGCACCTGTACCACCTGCTAAAGTAGCAGAAGATGCCGCACTTAATAATAATGTACTAATACTATCACTAGCGGTGCCACCTGTTAAAGTAGCTGTCGCTGTACCACCTGTAATAGTTAAAGCGTTAGTATCTAACGTAGCAACAATGCTTGTAATGCCCGATAAGCTTGCATCAACAGTCACAATGCCAGCAGTGGCTGCTCCAGTTCCTAAGACAACCGTACCAGAAGTGACTGTTGACGCAAATGACAATACTTCAACACCATTTACTTTAGAGAAGTCAGTTGTATTTACACCAATAGTGCCAGCTGCCCCAGATGTACCAATAATACTAAGTGTATCAGTACCATCGCCGCCTGCAGCAGTTGCAAGTGCAATCAAAGCAGTTTCATCAACAACAGTAATTGTGTCATTTCCTGCACCTGCAGTAATACTATCTGCACCACCGTTACCTATAATTGTGTCATTGGCAGCTCCGCCGTTGATTGTATCGGCAAGCGTACTCCCTGTGATTTGCACAGCTGTTTTTCCAGCTGTGATAACGGTTGCAGCGGTAAATCCCGAAACCTCTTTTGTTATTGCAATACCTGATGCTGTTGAAGTACCACCTGTCATCGTGATGTAGCCTTTCGTATCAAGTAACCATGATTTTGCTTCTGAACTTAATACTGCAACTTGAGCTTGAGTCAATGATTTAAGTTGTGTACTTGCTGTTAACGCATTCAATTGTGCTGATGTAATTGCAGGAACGGCTGTTGAAGCTGTTAATGCAGGTATTGCTATTGTTGTTAACCCTTTAAATATCGTAGGTTTTATTGCCTCAACCTGACTTGCAGTCAAAGCATCCGCATTTGTAGCTGTCAACGCCGCGAGCTGTTTAGTTGTTAAGAATGGGGCTTGATCTGCTGTGATTGCTCCAACATGGGCATCATCGAAACTACTAATGTTAAGGCTTGCAATGGCTTTTGAATCCAAAGCCGCTACTGCTCCTATTGTTAAAGATACGGCATTTGTAGAAGTTATTGCTCCAACTGTAGCCGCTTTTAAACCTACTGCTGCGTCCGAAGGAATTGCTGCAAGTTGCAGTGGTGTCAAAGCTGCCGCTTGTGTTGCTTTCATTGCTGCCGCTTGATCAGAAGTTAAAGTACTTATTGCACCTGAAGCTCCTGCTGTTAATGCTGCCGTTGCAGCTGTTGAAAGTGCTGCAAAAGAAGCGGGTACCATTGCTGGCATTTGATCTGACGTTAATGCAGCGGTTTGAGTATTGGTTAAAACTTTTGTTAATGCAGCTGGTAACATGGCAATTTGGTCACTGGTTAAAGCAGCAATTTGATTTGATCCACTTACCGTATTTAAACCAAGAATCGCTTTCGTTGTTAAGCCTGGAATAGCCGCTGAATCAATTGCTGCAATGGCATCGGTAGTCAATGCTTTTACTTGAGCAGCAGAAAGTGATTTTAAGGCTGCCAAAGTAAGTAATGAAGCACCTTCAGAACTAATTGCTGCCATTTGAGTAGTACTTAAATAACCAAACTGAGCAGGTTTAAATGCTGCTAACTGCCCATCGCCAGTTAAATAAGAAAGATTCAAACCCGATGTATTTTTTGCAGTAAAACCAGCAATTGCTTGTGGACTTAACACACCAATTTGTTCTGATGTTAAACCTGTAGAAATTTGTGCTGAGCTTAATGCAGCGATTTGTGCTGACGTAATTGCAGGAACTTGATCAACAGTAATTGCTTGCAAATGTGTTGTATCTAATGCTGCAAATGTTTTTGCAGGTACCGCCGCGAGAATTTGACCATCCAAAGTTGCCAATAAGTCTGTCGATAATGACACAAATGTTTTAGAAGGCATTGCTGCTATTTGAGCGGAATTGAAAGCGATAATTTGATCTGCGGTTAAAGTCGAGCCTTGTAATGTCCCCATGCCAATCATTTGAGATGGCGAAAGCGCTGCAATTTCAGTCGGTGTTAAAAAGGCAAAGCTATCAGAACCAAGTAAATTGAGTTTCAGCCCAGCTAAACCACCAGCTGCTTTTGTAGTTCCCACAGAAAATGCACCTAAATGTTCTGGATCTAAAGCATTTAATTGTTTGCTAGTGAATGCTGCAACTTGAGTAGAAGTAAGCAATGAAATTTGCTCTGGTGTGAAGCCATTAACTTGATCTGTTGTTAATGCAGGAATAGGCAAACTAACTAGCGCTACTTTTGGAATAGCAGCCATTGCACCAGGATCAAGATACTTCCAAACATTAGTAAGTGAAGGTAAGGTTTTAGCGGTCATTGTCGCTAAATAATCAGCTGTTAATGCACTTGCCTGTATAGAATTTAGAGCAGCAAAATCAGCTGTTGTAAATTTTGCAAATTGTGCGGTAGTTACCGTAGACATGTCTGTTTTTGATGTAAAAACAGGAGTAGTTGTAGTTGCCATGATTTAGTTCCTAAGTAAAAAAGTGAATTATATAAATGTATTTAGCGCCCGTTGGTTTATCGGCAGGACATAGTAAATTTGTTGCTTATGATTTAAAAATATTACGCCACCACACAAAAAATTCAAACTAATGTGTATTTTATTACTCTCCTTGAATTTCTCGTGTCCATGAAATAGATACACGCGGTTCGAGCCATTGCTGTAAAAAATCTAAAAAACAACGCACTTTGGCAGACATATATTTGCGATGTGGATAAACGGCATGAATGTCGAGTGGTGGAAGTGCATAATCTTGAAGCACTGCTTTTAATTTACCTTTTTCAATATCACGACGCACAACATACGTTGCCAAAACAACTAATCCCAAACCATTTAACGCAGCAACACGATTGGCTTCAGCAACATTTGTTTGCATTCGCCCCGACACGTTAATAGTCATAAAACCCGCATGAGTTTTAAATTTCCATTTATCTTGTGGCGCACTTGCCCAATTCACTAAACAACTGTGTTTTAACAAATCTTCAGGCGTTTGCGGTACACCATATTTTTCTAAATACTCTGGTGAACCACAGACAATCATGGACGAACTCGCCAATTTTCGCGCCACCATGCTGGTGTCATCTAAATCACCTAAATAAATGGCAATGTCTATACCATCATCAATTAAATCGGCATGACTACTTTGCAAAATCATTTCGACATTTAAATCTGGATAAATTTTTAAAAATTCGGCAACGGCTCGAGTAATATGTGTCGCACCAATCACGGGAGGCGCACTGATTTTTAATGTACCACGCGGTTCAGTTTGTAAATGTGTAATTGCCGATTCCATGTCTTCAATATCAAGTAAAACTTGCGAACAGCGTTCTAAATACGACACACCCATATCGGTTAAACTCAAACTGCGTGTGGTGCGATTAAATAATCGGGTTCGCAATTCGCCCTCAAGAAACATAATGTGCTTAGTTGCCATTGCGCGAGAAATGCTTAACTCACGTGCGCCGCCGACAAAACTCCCTGCTTTAGCAACCCGCTCAAACACTTTCATACTCGTCAGTTTATCCATTCTTTACCTCTCCAAAATAATGTCATCTCATTTGATTATAGCGGATTTTTATTTGAGAATTACGCCGTATCTTCGCATTGCATTACCATTATCATCATTCAATGGTTATAATTATCAGCATCAAACTTCGCCCTAATCTTTCATTTCAATGACATATTTTTCACCCGCACTTTTATTTTTCCCTAACGCATGAAAAAAAAATCGCGTGTCGTTTCTCGCCTTTTACTCGCTTACACCGTTGTTGGTTCAATCGCGGTAACGGGTGTCGTTTTTAAATTAGTTAAAGACGAAGTTCAATCGTCGCGTTATCAAGCACGATATTTATCTGAAATTAGTAAGCAACTCAGCTTTAAACTCGAAAGCAAAGCCAGTAACTCAATTCGTTATCCGAATCATGGCCCTTATGATAGACGATTAGGTTATACGCTGCTTTCAGACCAAATTGATCGTCTGCAAAAAGAAGGCTTTAGTATTTCAGCACAAGCCACCGCTTCGCCAATGATGACGCAATTGATGGATGAATACGGGCTATTTCCACTGTATCACGAAAAAAATCAAGCAGGCTTACGTTTAGTGGATAACGCTGATAAGCCTTTATTCGCTGCGGCTTATCCGACTTATGGTTATTCAAATTTCGATGTGATTCCACCCGTGATTTTGAATACGCTGCTGTATATTGAAAACCGTGAATTGCTTGATGAAAATCGCAAAAATGTAAATCCAGCGGTTGAATGGGATCGTTTAGGTTTTGCCGTGTTACAAATGATGGCGAAAAAATTAGGTGTTGATGGCAATGTTCCTGGTGGAAGTACGCTTGCAACACAAATTGAAAAATATCGTCATTCGCCCAACGGTTACACCGAATCCGTTTATGAAAAAGTGCGTCAAATGGCAAGCGCATCGATTCGCGCTTATTTGCTAGGCGTTGATACACGAGAAATGCGTCGTCAAATTGCGTTGGCTTATTTAAATACTATGCCGCTTGCTGCATCTGAAAAATCAGGTGAAGTTCACGGATTAGGTGATGGTTTGGTTTCATGGTTTGGCGCGGATTTCAAAGAGGTCAATAATTTACTCGCGCCGCAACGTTTAAAAGATATTGAAACCATCAATCCTGAACAAGCAAAAGCCTATCGCCAAGTTTTAAGTATTTTATTGTCACAACGTCGTCCAACTTATTTGCTTGGCGCAGGTTTCGACGCGCTTCAAACTTTAACCGACAGTTATTTGCGTTTGCTTGCGACACAAGGTGTCATTTCACCTGCGTTGCGTGATGCAGCGTTGGCGGTGAAAGTGGAACGTGTTCCCAAAAGTAGTTCACATTATTTATTTGTTACCGAACAAAAAACGCAAAACGTACTTCGCGCTCGTTTGGCGCAAATGCTCGGCATTAAAACCAATTACGATTTAGATCGCCTTGATTTAACGGTTACAAGCACGATTAATTTTGGTATGCAGCAACAAGTTACCGCTGCCTTGAAAAAATTGAGCGACCCTATAAATGCCAGAGCAGCTGGGTTAATCGGTGAACGGATGCTGAGTCCAAGTAATGATTTGAGTTCAATTATTTACAGTTTGGTATTATTTGAACGTAGCGACAGAGGCAATTTGTTACGTGTTCAAACTGATAACTACGACCAGCCACTTGATATTAACGAAGGCATTCGACTTGATTTGGGTTCAACCGCGAAATTGCGAACATTGGTACATTATCTTGAATTGATTGGTGAAATTTACGAAACGTATCAAGGTCAAACGCCAAAAGATTTAGTGAAAGTTCAATTACATCCGCGTGATTTCTTGTCGGCATGGGTCGTTGATCAGTTAAAAGCGCATCCAAAAATGACGTTGACCGAAATTTTAGATCAAGCCTTAGAGCGCAAGTATTCTGCTAGTCCAGACGAATATTTTTATACAGGTGGCGGCGTTCATCATTTCAATAATTTTAGCGAAGACGATGATTTAAGAATTTTGTCAGTGCGAAATGCGCTACGAAATTCAGTGAATTTGGTGTTTATTCGCATGATGCGTGATTTAACGTATCACCATTTGTACAAACCCGAAGGTATTGCACGTTGGCTGGAAAATCCAGATGATTCTAAACGTGCAGAATATCTTGCTCGTTTTGCAGACCGCGAAGGACTTGTCTATTTACGTCGTTTTTATGCTCGTTATAAAGGCAAAAGTACCGACGATAATTTGGAAACATTGACGCAAAAAGTGTATCCAAAACCGTCACGTTTAACGATGCTTTATGAAGCGATTTATCCTGAACGTGACCGCGCTGCACTTGAAGAATATCTAAAAGCGCATATTCCGATACAAGTTTTAGTGAGTGAAAATATCGACAATTTGTTTTACAAATACACACCCGATAATTTCGATTTACAAGACCAAGGCTACATCACAAAAGTACATCCATTAGAATTATGGATGGTACGTTATTTATCCGAACACCCAACGGCGACACGCGATGAGGTCATTGCGGCAAGTGCCGAACAACGCCAAGATGTTTATCGTTGGTTGTTTAAAAATACACATCATTTTGCCCAACAACGTCGCATTATGACCTTACTTGAAGATGATGCGTTTAAACAAATTCATGCCGCATGGGAACGTGTCGGTTATCCATTTGCATCATTGACTCCGTCTTATGCTACGTCAATTGGTGCTTCAGGTGATAGACCCGCTGCATTGGCGGATTTAATTGGAATTATCAGCAACGACGGTGTGAAATTACCAGCGGTACGTTTTGCAAATTTCCATTACGCGAAAGCCACGCCTTATGAAACCATTTTGGATAAAACCATTGAAAATGGACAACAAATTTTATCTCCCGAAGTAGCACGGGCAGCACGCAGTGCGTTGATTGGCGTGGTAGCAAGTGGTACGGCTGGCGCAATGAATGGTGTTTACAAAGATGCAAATGGTAAATGGCTGGAAGTCGGTGGTAAAACAGGAACAGGCGACCATCGTAAAGATAGACATGGTGCGAATGGACAATTGATTGAAACCAAATTTATCAGTCGTGCTGCGACCTTCACATTCTTTTTGGGCGATAAATTTTTTGGTGTGATTACCGCTTATGTCGCAGGTGAAAATGCAGGCAGTTATCATTTTACGAGTTCGTTGCCAGTGCATATTTTGAGATTTTTAGAGCCAACGCTTTCGCCCATGTTAAATAAAGCGAGTGCAGAACCAATAAAATCAGTCGTTGCCGCGCCTAATGATGAACAGTGACAGAAAAAGCAATGCGACGATTTTATGCTATGCTACGCACCATGATTTTTCTTTTTTTAACCTACAAATTTAATGAGAACACGCCTTAAAATTTGCGGTTTTACCGATGTAGACTCTGCCGTTTATGCGGCGAATTTAGGCGTTGACGCGATTGGTTTAGTTTTTTTTGAAAACAGTCCACGTCACGTCACCATCGAAAAAGCGATTGAAATTACCAAAGCCTTGCCGCCATTTACCAGCGTTGTCGGGTTATTTGTGAATGAAAAAGAAAGCGTGATTCGAGAGGTTTTGGCGCAAGTTCCGATTGATTATTTGCAATTTCACGGCGATGAACCTGCAGCGGATTGTCGGATTTATGGCAGACGTTACATTAAAGCGATAAGCGTTAAAAAAGGCTTAGATTTCGACAAATTAAACGCCGAATATCACGACGCAAAAGGCTTACTTTTAGACGCTTATCATCCTGATGCCAAAGGTGGTACAGGAACACAATTTGATTGGGATTTATTGCCCACAAACCGCCCAATTCCGATTATTTTAGCGGGTGGTTTAACAGTTCAAAACATTAAAAGAGCGATTCAAATCGCCCATCCTTACGCAGTCGATGTCAGTAGCGGTGTCGAATTAGAAAAAGGCAAAAAAGACATTGTCAAAATGACTGCATTTACACAACAAGTTCAAGAAGGTGATAGAGAAACTTTATGACAGAAAAATATAATAAACCCGACGCACGGGGACATTTTGGTGTTTATGGCGGCATTTTTGTTGCTGAAACCTTAATGCCTGCGATTACGGAATTAAATACGGCTTATCAGCATTATATGAATGATGCGGAGTTTGTCGCTGAATTAGATAAGGATATGCAACATTATGTCGGTCGCCCGTCACCGCTTTATCATGCGGAGCGTTGGACAAAAGAACTCGGCGGCGCACAGATTTATTTGAAACGTGAAGATTTGAATCACACGGGTTCACACAAAATTAACAATACTGTCGGTCAAGCGTTGCTCGCAAAACGCATGGGTAAAACCCGCATTATTGCTGAAACAGGCGCAGGTCAACACGGTGTTGCAACCGCAACCGTCGCGGCTCGTTTAGGGCTGGAATGCGTGATTTATATGGGCGCGGTTGATGTGGCACGTCAATCACTCAACGTTTATCGTATGAAATTGTTAGGCGCGACGGTGGTTGCTGTCGAATCTGGCTCAAAAACCTTAAAAGATGCGTTGAATGAAGCCTTGCGCGATTGGGTCACAAATATCGACGATACGTTTTACATTATCGGCACCGTTGCAGGACCTCATCCGTATCCTGCAATGGTGCGTGATTTTCAAGCGATTTTAGGACGCGAAGCCAAACAACAATGTTTAGCGCAAGCGGGGAAATTACCAAATGCGTTAGTTGCTTGCGTGGGTGGTGGTTCAAATGCAATGGGACTTTTTTATCCATTTATTGACGATGCAGACGTAAAAATGATTGGCGTTGAAGCGGCTGGTGACGGTATTGAAACAGGTCGTCATTCTGCGCCGTTATGTGCTGGTCGTCCTGGTGTGTTGCATGGTAATCGGACTTATTTAATGTCTGATGATGATGGCGAAATTATTGAAACCCATTCAATTTCAGCAGGTTTAGATTACCCTGGTGTTGGGCCTGAACACGCATGGCTAAAAGATTCTGGTCGCGCTCAATATGTGAATATCACCGATGATGAAGCACTTGGTGGCTTTTACGCGCTAACTAGAATGGAAGGTATTATTCCTGCGCTAGAATCCAGTCACGCGATGGCTTATGTGATGAAACTCGCGCCAACTATGAAACAAGACGAAATTATCATCGTGAATTTATCGGGACGTGGCGACAAAGATATGCAAACGATGGCAAAAAGAGAAGGAATTGAACTATGAGCCGATTAGCTGGATTATTTGCTGAATTAGCAGAAAAAAACCGTAAAGCGTTAATTCCCTTTGTAACCGCTGGCGATCCGAATCCTGATTTTACCGTGCCACTTATGCACGCAATGGTTGGCGCAGGCGTTGATATTATTGAACTTGGCGTGCCATTTTCTGACCCAATGGCAGATGGACCTGTGATTCAACGCGCCAGTGAACGTGCTTTGGCACATCACCAAAGTTTGCGAACGACGTTAGCGATTGCCAAAGAATTCCGCAAAACCAATGGACATACGCCGATTGTCATCATGGGTTATTTGAACCCTGTTGAAATCATGGGTTATGAAAAGTTCGCTGATGCTGTTCAAGCTGCTGGTGTAGATGGTGTTTTAACCGTTGATTTGCCGCCCGAAGAAGCCGAAGAATGCGCGGCATTATTGAAAGCACGCAGCGTTGACCCAATTTTCTTGCTTGCACCAAATAGCACACCTGAGCGCGTTAAAATTATGGATGCAATTGGTTCAGGCTATATTTATTACGTTTCGCTCAAAGGTGTAACAGGTGCGGGACATTTAAATTCAGCAGAAGTTGAAACCAAATTGGCTGAAATTCGTGCGAATACAAAATTACCACTTGCAGTAGGTTTTGGCGTAAAAGACGCACAAACCGCAAAAATTATTGGAAACTTAGGCGATGGTGTTGTGGTTGGAAGCGCGTTAATTAAAGAAATCGAAGCGAATCTACACAATCCCGCGCAAGCAAAAACCGCCATTATTGAACTCTTAACGTCAATGCGTCAGGCAATGGATAACTAAACATGAGTTGGTTTGAAAAATTACGTCCGTCGATTATCAGAACCGAATCGTCAGGCAAAAAAACGACTGTTCCCGAAGGTTTGTGGGCAAAATGTCCCAGTTGTAACGCGATTTTGTACAACTCTGAACTCGAGAAAAACGGCAGCGTTTGTCCAAAATGTGATCATCACATGAGAATTTCAGCGCGAATGCGTTTGGATTTATTTTTGGATGAAAACGGACGCGAAGAAATTGGCAAAAACGTCAAACCGATTGATCCGTTGAAATTCAAAGACAGCAAAAAATACAAAGACCGCATCACGCAAGCCCAAAAACAAACCAAAGAAAATGATGCTTTAATCGTCATGAAAGGCGAATTGCAAGGACAGTCAATCGTCGCAGCAGCATTCGATTTCAATTTTATGGGCGGTTCGATGGGGTCGGTTGTAGGCGAAAAATTTGTCCGTGGCGTGAACAAAAGTTTAGAACTTGGCGTGCCATTTATCGTTTTCACGGCTAGTGGTGGCGCGAGAATGCAAGAATCGTTATTTTCGTTATTTCAAATGGCGAAAACCAGCGCGGCTTTAACGAAACTTTCTGAGCGTGGCATTCCGTACATTTCATTTATGACTGACCCGACAATGGGCGGCGTATCAGCAAGTTTAGCGATGCTTGGCGACATTAACGTTGCCGAACCCAATGCGTTAATCGGTTTCGCAGGACCTCGTGTGATTGAACAAACCGTGCGCGAAAAATTGCCTGAAGGTTTCCAACGTAGCGAATTTTTACAAGAACACGGTGCCATCGACATGATTATTCATCGCCGTGATATTCGCACAAAAATCGCCAGCATTTTGGGAATGCTCACTGCAAACAAAGTAGTTTCGATGCCAGAAATTGTCATCGAAGATTTGTTAACTGACGACATTCAAGACGCGGGTTAATTGTCAATGAACCGTTTTAACTCCTTACATGATTGGCTAACGTGGCAAGAAAGTTTGCATCCGTTGCCTATTGATTTAGGTTTAGAACGAGTAAAACGGGTGTTTGAAAAGCTGTTGCCCAATTATGAAAACCAAAAACCACCTACAATTACCGTTGCGGGGACAAATGGCAAAGGCTCGACCGTCGCGTATTTGCAGGAGTTTTATTTTGCGTCGGGTCACAAAGTAGGCGCGTACACCTCACCGCATATTTTGCGTTATAACGAACGCATTAAAATTAATGGTAAGTCTGTTTCTGACGAGTTGATTTGCGCGGCTTTTGAACAAATTGATAAAGCGCGTGGCGATACGTCGCTTAGTTATTTTGAATTCAGTACGCTTGCGGCATTACTTATTTTTTCACAGCAAAACGTGGCAATTCAAATTTTAGAAGTTGGTTTAGGTGGACGTTTAGATGCCGTAAATATCGTCGATACTGACATGGCAATTGTGACAAGCATTGCGATTGACCATGTTGAATATCTAGGACAGACACGCGAAGAAATTGGTTTAGAAAAAGCAGGTGTTTTTCGTCCCAACACCCCAGCCATTGTTAGTGATTTAAGACCTCCCGCATCGTTATTAAATTATGCGTATGAAAACAACGCACTTTTGCTTCGTTTAGGTGAAACATTTTTTTACGAGAAACACCGTGAAACATGGACGTGGCAAGGATTGGCACAAACGATTTCAAATTTACCCAATCCTGCGTTGAAAGGTAATCAT
>CAINDC010000144.1 GCA_903847275.1 uncultured Pseudomonadota bacterium | reverse complement strand
TGAAGCGGGTCAAACCATGCAAGAAATTGTGACTTCAATTGAAGGCGTGAATAAAATCATTTCAGAAATTTCGAGCGCGTCAGCAGAACAAAGTGCAGGGATTGCTCAAGTGGGTGCTGCAATTACGTCGATGGACGATGTGACGCAACAAAATGCCGCATTGGTTGAAGAAGTAGCCGCGACGGCAGAATCGCTCGAAACACAAACACAGCATTTGGCGAAAGAACTCGCGCATTTCAAAATGAGTGGTCAAAAACAAGCTGTTAAAACAGTTAAAGCCGTAGTAAAAAGTACACCTATGACTACGCAAACATTTAATGCTGCGCCGACAAAAGAAGTCGCATCTAAAAATACTTTTGTAGCAGGAAATGATGATTGGGAAGAGTTTTAAAAAAGTAAGAAGTTAAAGCGGTCGTGACGCTAAACTAAAAGGTGTTGAGTGCAGATTTTAATTTGTACTTAATGCCTTTTCTTTTTGAGTGGATTTTTTAAATTGAGGGATTTAGCGGTGATTTAATTTGTGCTGTCTTAATGATTTTGTGGTCGGCGAGCATCAATAAAACGCTCTCGCCAATAATTATTCTTCAGGCTAGACACCATTACCTTTCCTGCGCGTGAACTAGGCGCGTGAACAAAGTTGCTTTCATTTACATAAATGCCGACGTGTGACGCAGATTTCCCCGACGTATTAAAAAATAACAAATCACCCGAATGGATATTGTTATTCGGCACAGGCGTAAGTGCATTCGACATTTCTTTCACCGTGCGCGGTAAATGCACGCCGTTCTTATCGTAAACGTGTTTCACAAAACCACTGCAATCGAAACCTTCTTCAGGCGAGGCTTTGCCATAAATATAGGGCGTACCCTGCAAACTCAACGCATAATCAACGGCAGGCGTAGTAGCACTTTGCTTCATCATCTGACGTGGTACAACAGGCTCTTCTGGTCTAATATCCATATCGCCTGCACAGCCTGATAATGCTGCAATCGCGGTCGGTAAAAGTAATCGCTTAAACCACGGTAAAGTATTTGTTGAAAAAGTAGTTAATGTTTTCACGACATAACCAAAATCAAAGTTAAAAATTAACGCCTTCGCTTAAATAAAAAGCAGCAGCGTCCCGATTAAAATCTGTTAAACATAAAGTCGAACATATTCGCGTGTAAAACGACGAATAGGCGTTTGTTTTTGTTGGAAATCTTTATATACTTGACGCACATCGAGTGGTGTTATGTGTGTATAAAGTCCAAAGTCTGTTTGACGAATAAATTCATCACTCAAAGCCTCAATAAAATCCCACCAACGAGAACTCGCATCACTGACAATTTCTTGTTTAATTTTCATGTTGTTCTTCTGTTTCAAAAATAAAATTTAGGGTTATTAAATCGTCAGTACAAAACGCGATGCTTGGGTTATGATTACAAAAG
The DNA here is from genome assembly GCA_903847275.1 of uncultured Pseudomonadota bacterium. GTDB lineage: Bacteria > Pseudomonadota > Gammaproteobacteria > Methylococcales > Methylomonadaceae > UBA10906. The sequence continues at coordinate 2,578 of CAINDC010000144.1, read as the reverse complement.
AATTTTTTCCCTTCGCTTTTTACTTTTAAAGTTATGACCTTAAAAATCGCGCTTATTCAAACTAACAGTTTAGTCGGCAATATCTCCGCCAACTTGAACCTAATTGTTGAAACTGTGACCTTAGTCCGAAATCGTTCAGACATTGATTTAATTGTGTTCCCCGAACTAATGCTCGTGGGATACCCACCCGAAGATTTACTGTTTCGACGGGATTTTATTTTGACAGCGAACAATGTTTTATTTGAGTTAGCAAACATCGCGCCAGAGATTGGAGTTGTGGTGGGTTTTCCTGAATTTGACGGTGAAAACTTATACAACAGTGCTGTTGTATTATCGGAAGGCAGTATTTCAGCGGTGTATCGCAAACAAAAATTACCGAATTACGGTGTATTTGATGAAATGCGTTATTTTACCGCTGGCAAAAAACCGTGTGTATTTGAATTCAAAGGTCAATTTATTGGCTTGAGTATTTGCGAAGATGTTTGGCATTCTGACATTGTGCAAGCAACTAAAGACGCTGGAGCAGAAATTTTATTGACGCTTAATGCGTCGCCTTTTCATGTAGGCAAAGCCGAGCAACGTGAAGCGTTAATTTGTTCGCACGCGAAAACAGCTCAACTCCCTATTGTTTATGTAAATGCCGTTGGTGGACAAGATGAATTAGTCTTTGATGGCGCATCATTTGTGGCAAATGCTGATGGGAAAATCGTTTTTCAAGCCGCCGAATTTATTGAACAAATCGGTGTAGTAGAATTTGAAAATGGACAATTTTTAAATCTGTCCTACCCTGCTTTTCAAAAACGAAATAAAGCATCAACAATTTATAACGCGCTAGTTTGTGGCACGCGTGATTACGTTCGTAAAAATGGTTTTAAAGGTGCAATTTTAGGATTATCGGGCGGCATTGATTCCGCATTAGTGTTAGCGATAGCGGTTGATGCGTTGGGAGCAGAAAATGTCGAAGCCGTTTCGTTACCGTCAAAATACACGCTCGAAATGAGCAACGATGACGCGAAAATTCAAGCTGAAATCATGGGCGTTAAATACCATTCAATTCCAATCGAACCTGCGGTAAAAGCATTTACAGAAATGCTCGCCGTAACGTTTGAAAATACGCCCGCCGACACAACAGAAGAAAATATCCAAGCGCGTTGTCGTGGTGTCGTTTTAATGGCGATGTCCAACAAACAAGGAAAATTACTTTTAACAACAGGCAATAAAAGCGAAATGAGCGTGGGTTATGCAACGTTATATGGTGATATGTCTGGTGGGTTTGCGCCGATTAAAGATGTGCCAAAATTATTAGTTTATGAATTGACACATTATCGAAATTCGATTTCTCAAGTCATTCCAGAACGTGTTTTAACTCGTGCGCCGTCAGCAGAACTTTCACCAAATCAACAAGATTCCGATTCATTGCCGCCTTATGAAATCCTTGATCCAATTTTGGCGCGTTACATTGAAGAAGACCAAACGGCTGATGAAATTGTTGCCGCAGGATTTTTACTTGAAGATGTGATGCGTGTAATTTCGTTAGTCGATAGAAGTGAGTACAAACGCCGTCAATCGGCTGTTGGCATTAGAATAAGCGAACGCGCATTTGGACGTGATAGACGCTATCCAATTACTTCGGGTTATCGCGGCATTTAAGTTAGAATAGCCACAACATATTATTTTCTATTTTTAAGAGGAACTCCATGCGGAATTTGAAATTTTTACCCGCGTTGCTGGGCGGAATCATCGCTTTGGCAGTGGTTTTATTCGTCGCCTTTCATTTTATTTTTATCGATTTTTTCGTGGATTGGTGGTGGTATGATTCACTAAAACTCGAATCCTATTTTTGGCTACGCTTACTGTATAAATTTTTTCTTTCGGGTGGCGTAACATTAGTATTTTTCCTTATTTTCTTTAGCCATTTCTGGATTGCCTCACGTTATTTAGGTTTAAACGTTGATGAAAAATTATTGATTGGCAATGAAAAAAAGCGTGTTCAAGCTTTTGCCGATACGTTTATGAATGGTTCTGTAAAAATTTACACGCCTATTTCACTATTTTTAGCGTTAATTATTGCTTCGCCGTTTTATAGCGAATGGGAATCGACGTTATTATATTTTTTCGGTAGCTCGTCAGGTGTAACGGAAACCGTTTATGAAAATGACGTGAGTTTTTATATGCTCTCGTATCCAACGTATCAGTTGATTCAACAAGGTTTGCTGATTACGACATTACTCATTTTCATTATGGTTGGCGTGTTGTATTGGCTCGAACACACTTACATTCCAGATCAACGAAAAAGTTATCCGAAAGGTGCGAAAATCCATTTAACGTTGTTGATTGGTTTTGTCGTGGCATCCGTACTTTGGGGCTTCATGCTCGAACGCTTTTCGCTACTTTATACAAATAATCACGAACCGATTTTCTTTGGTCCTGGATTTATTGAAATCCGTTATCAACTGCCGTTAATTTGGGCGGCGATGGCGACATTTTTGATTTTTGCGCTGGTAGCGATTCAATTTGTTCATTCTGAAAAACACGATAATCGTAAACCGTTGTGGATTTCGATGTTGTTATTTTTCGT
>CAINDC010000143.1 GCA_903847275.1 uncultured Pseudomonadota bacterium | reverse complement strand
TTCTTGTGCCTTTTTTATCAATTCAAAATCAGGAAAAATTATGAAAAAAATTATCGTCGCATCATTAACACTTGCGTTTGCAAGTGCTGCACAATCTGCTGTTTTGTTGGAAAAAATTGTTGAACGTACTTATAACGATATAAATTCAATGCAAGAAAATCCAATGGGAATTGAGCGTAATGTGAAAAAAATTTGCTCAATTCAAGACGATGCAAAAATGGTCATTCAATATCAAACGGGGGATTTAATTTCAAAAGTCACTTACCCAATTTCAATCGACAAAGTTTTGATACCGAAAAAGATTGCAGCTGTTGTTTCAGAAGTCCAAGTTAATGGCGAAAAGACTTACTCATCATCACCAATGGGACCTATTTACTCTGCTAACTATATGCCTGGAGATAGTGTATCTGCAATTTACCATGCTTATAACAAAAAAACGAAAGTCCCATTGTTAAGTGTGAAACCAATCTCTGACTCTCCAATGCCAGACGTTTATAAAGCCAACTCGGAAACAGCCACGAATTTAAAAAACTTCATTGATGTGACTTGCGATAATCTTCCTTTAATTACTGAAAGTCAGGGGGTGAGATAAAAATTTTGTTATTTTGTCGTCGTTGGAAGATTAGCGAGGAGTTTTGAAAATGAACAATTATCCAACACTTGAAAATTTTGTTGGCAATACGCCGTTAGTGCGTTTGCAACGTTTGCCATATCATTCGAGTAACACCGTTTTACTCAAACTCGAAGGTAATAATCCAGCGGGTTCGGTCAAAGATAGACCTGCATTAAGCATGATTACTCGTGCCGAAGAACGCGGCGAAATCAAATCAGGCGATCGTTTAATTGAAGCAACCAGCGGAAATACAGGCATTGCATTGGCGATGGCGGCAGCGATTAAAGGTTATAAAATGACGCTGATTATGCCTGACAATATGACGGCTGAACGGGTTGCAGCAATGCAAGCGTATGGTGCAGAAATTATTTTAACGCCAGCATCAGGAAGCATGGAGGCGGCGATTGATTTGGCGCGTGAAATGGAATTGGCAGGCAAAGGCAAAATTCTCGACCAATTTTCAAATCCCGATAATCCGCGAGCGCATTACGAAACGACGGGCGTTGAAATTTGGCGCGATACAAAAGGAACCATTACACATTTTGTGAGTGCAATGGGAACGACAGGAACAATTATGGGAACGTCGAAATACCTTACTGAACAAAATTCAAACATTCAAATCGTCGGTGTACAACCGCAAGGTGATTCAAAAATTGCTGGGATTCGTCGTTGGACACCTGAGTATTTGCCGAAAATTTATGACCCAACTCGTGTAAATCAAATTATTGAAGTTGACCAATTATCTGCTGAAAATATGACACGACGATTAGCGAAAGAAGAAGGCGTTTTTGCAGGTGTTTCATCAGGCGGGGCAGTTTTTGCGGCATTGAAATTAGCAAATGAAGTCGAAAATGCGGTGATTGTGACGATTATTTGTGATCGAGGTGATCGCTATTTATCAACAGGATTGTTTAACGAAGTGAATGTGTAAACATAAAAATGCCGACATTCAACGATTGAACGTCGGCAAAAATGCTATTTAATCTTTAATAATTCTACGTCAAAAATTAACGCTGCATTCGCTTGAATGTCACGACCTGCACCGCGTGTTCCATAAGCCAAATCAGATGGAATATAAAAACGATATTTCGCACCTTCCGTCATCAATTGCACACCTTCTGTCCAACCTGCAATCACGCCTTTCAATGGAAATCCAGCAGGTTCACCACGTTTGTATGAACTATCAAATTCTTTTCCTTCCAATGTCGTACCCGCGTAATGCACGGTGACAAAATCCGATGCAACAGGATGTTTTGTGCCTGTACCAGCGGTTAATACTTCATATTGCAAACCACTTGCAGTGGTTTTGATGTTTGGTTTTTTTGCGTTTTCAGCAAGAAAAGTTGCACCAGCAATTTTGTTTTCTTCCGCTGTGCCTGCATTTGCAGATGATGCCATTGTTAATCCTAAAAAAAGTATTTTAAAAAATGAAAAAAGTTTGTTCACAGCATTGAATCCTTTAGTTGATGAAAAAGTGACCAGACAAAGGATAATGGATTACAGTTTAATTTCAAAATACTGGATAAAAATATAGAATGAAACTAATCGAGATAATCGACTTTTAATTTAATTGACACAGAAAACCGCTAAACTTTCGTCATCATTTTCTTAATCTTACTTTTTCGGAGTTGTTATGGGACCGCATTATTTAAATCGTTTTTTTACCCCAAAATCTGTTGCAATCGTTGGCGCGTCTGAACGCCCTGATAGCGTGGGTTATCGGTTGTTACTCAATATGCAAGAAGCCGAATTTAAAGGCGGCTTATATCCCGTCAACAATAAACGTGAATACATTTTAGGTTTAAAAGCTTACCCTGATTTAAATTCTGTTCCTGAAGATTTAGATTTAGTTGTCATTTCAACACCCGCACTAACTGTACCCAGCGTGATGCGTCAGTGTGGTGAAAAAGGTGTCAATTCAGTCATTGTTATCACCGCAGGTTTTGGTGAATTAGGTGAAGAAGGTCATCGCTTACAACAAGAAGTTTTGGACATCGCGCACCGTTACAACATTCGTTTAATTGGTCCGAATTGTTTAGGCGTAGCGCGTCCGAGCGGATTTTTAAACGCAACCTTTGGTGATGGCACGATTAAAGACGGAAATTTAGCGTTACTTTCACAATCTGGCGCGGTGTGTACCGCTATTTTAGATTGGGCAAAATCACAAGATATTGGCTTTTCAACCGTGGTTTCAATGGGCGGTGCGGCAGACATTGATTTTGGCGAAGTACTAGATTATTTAGCGACCGATACGAAAACGACTGGCATTTTGATGTATGTCGAAGGCATTCGTGACGCACGTCGTTTTTTAAGTGGCTTGAAAGCTGCGGCACGTTTAAAACCTGTGGTATTAATTAAATCAGGTCGTCACGAAGCGGGTATTAAAGCGGCAATGTCACACACTGGCGCGATGGTTGGCGGCGATAGTGTATTTGATGCGGCAATTGAACGTGCGGGCGTGGTTCGAGTTTATAGCATTTCTGAATTATTCTCGGCAACGCGCGTGTTGGCGAATAATTACGAAGTCACGCAAGACCGTTTAGCCATTATTACCAACGCAGGTGGCCCAGGCGTAATGAGTACCGACCGTGCGGAAGATGTCGGTATCAAAATGGCGGAACTCAGCAACGACAGTTTGCAAGCCTTAAACGAAGTTTTGCCAACGCATTGGTCACACGCAAATCCTGTTGATATTTTGGGTGATGCCACGTCAGAACGTTATAAACAATCACTCGATGTGTGTTTGAAAGATGAAAATATCGACGGCGTGTTGGTGATTTTAACGCCGCAAGCCATGACCAATCCGACTGAAGTTGCTGAGTTTATTATCGAAGGCGCGAAACACAGTAAAAAACCCGTTTTAGCCGCATGGACAGGTGGCGCGAAAGTTGAGGAAGGTCGCGCGTTATTTGCCAATAGCAACGTCGCGCATTTCAACACGCCTGAAGTGGCAGTTGATGCGTTTGGCTTTTTGGCAAATTACGCCCAAAACCAAATTTTACTCAAACAAATCCCCTCGCCTTCTGCTGAACGTGTCGTGCCAGATGTGACGGGCGCACGTTTAATTATTGAACGTGTTTTGGCTGAAGGTCGTGATGTTTTAACTGCACAAGAATCGAAAGCCATTCTTGCAGCGTTTCATATTCCTGTGAATCAAACGGTTAAAGTCACCAGCGCAAAAGACGCGATGATTGCTGCTGAAACATTGCGTTTCCCCGTCGTTTTAAAAATCAATATGCCTGAATTTAGTCATAAATCCGACATCGGCGGCGTGCGCTTAAATATCGGTAGCGTTGAAGACATTGCGCGGAATTTCACTGAAATGGAACACGCGATTAAAAGCAAATATCCCGAAATCAAAGAAGTCGGTATGACAGTTGAAGGCATGTTCAAATCAGACAGCGGACGCGAATTGATGATTGGTGTGGTGCGCGACCCTGTTTTTGGTCCAGCGATTAGTTTTGGTTTAGGCGGCACAATGGTTGAAGTTCTAAAAGATAACGCAGTTGCCTTGCCACCGCTGAATGCTTACATGGTTGAGCGAATGATAGGTAAAACCAAAGCTGCGAAATATCTCAAAGCGTTCCGAAATATGCCCGCCGCGAATCAACAAGCATTAGTTGACGTACTGTTGAACATTTCAGAAATGGTCAGCGAATTGCCTGAAATTTTAGAACTCGACATCAACCCATTAATTGTTGATGCACACGGCGCAATTGCAGTTGATGCGCGAATTAAAGCGCAAACATCACATCAACTTAGTCGTTATGCACACATGGCGATTCACCCTTATCCGCATGAATTAACACAACGTTATTTAACCGCAAATGGCACAAATGTGACAATTCGTCCGATTCGTCCTGAAGATGCAAAAATGGAAAAAGATTTTGTGGCACGTTTATCGGAAAAAACAAAATACTTCCGTTATCACCAAGCATTACAAGAATTAACGCCAGAAATGTTGGTACGTTTTACCCAAATTGATTACGACCGCGAAATGGCATTTGTTGCTGTGACAGATGATTCAACGATGCCAAATGAATTAGGTGTTGGACGCTATTCAGTCAATCCTGATGGGCATTCGGTGGAATTTGCGATTGTGGTAGCAGATGATTGTCAACGCTTGGGTATTGGTTCAAAACTCATGAAAACATTGATGGAAACCGCGAAAGCTAAAGGTATGTTGTCGTTTGAAGCAGAAGTTTTAAAAGATAATGAACCGACGCTCGAAATGTTGAAAAAACTTGGTTTCAGTATTGAATTGATTGCAAGCAAAGATGATGTAGTTCGTGCGGTGAAAGATTTGCGCCAGTAGTTTTTTGCACTGTGTCGCGTTTCTGATTGCCAAATTACGCCGTTTCGTTTAGCGATAATGGATAAAACAGTTAAAATATCTCGTCAAAAAATTTATTTTACTTAACACAGGAAACAAAATGAAACGCTACACAGGCTTAATCGAAAATTACCGTTCACGTTTACCCGTCAGTGAATCGACGCGCATTATCAGTTTGGGTGAAGGCAACACGCCGTTAATCGAACTACAAAACATTCCGCGCTTAATTGGCAAAGACGTAAAAATTTATGTCAAGTTTGAAGGTTTAAATCCAACGGGTTCATTCAAAGATCGCGGAATGACAATGGCAGTTACCAAAGCCGTTGAAGCGGGAAGCCAAGCCATTATCTGTGCTTCAACTGGAAACACATCAGCGGCAGCAGCGGCTTACGCAGTTCGTGCAGGAATTCAAGCCTTCGTGTTAATTCCCGAAGGTAAAATTGCATTAGGAAAATTAGCACAAACGCTAATGTACGGCGCAAAAATCATTCAAATCAACGGCAATTTTGACCGTGGAATGGCGTTAGTTAAAGAAGTTGCTGACCACGCGCCAGTGACGATTGTAAATTCAATCAATCCGTTCCGTATCGAAGGACAAAAAACTGCTGCGTTTGAAATTGTTGATGAACTAGGTTTTGCGCCCGATTATCACTGTTTACCCGTCGGTAACGCAGGAAATATCACGGCATATTGGAAAGGTTACAAAGAATACTTTACCGACAGAGTTTGCCGAAATACACCTGTGATGTGTGGTTATCAAGCCGCTGGTGCTGCTCCATTTGTTGGAGGTGCAATGGTTGATAATCCTGAAACAATTGCCACAGCAATTCGCATTGGACATCCACAATCATGGGATTTGGCGTGGAATGTTCAAAAAGAATCGAATGGTTGGTTTGATAAATTCAGTGACGAGAAAATTTTAGCAGCACAAAAAATGTTGTCGCAATTTGAAGGGATTTTCTGTGAACCTGCATCAGCAACTTCATTAGCTGGCGCATTACATGACATCAGCACGGGTAAAATTCCTGACGGAAGCACAATTGTTTGTACGTTGACGGGCAATGGAATTAAAGACCCAGATACTGCAATGATGCAATGTGCTGACGCGAAACCTGTCACGATTGATGCAAGTTTGAACGCAGTGAAAAAAGCAATTTTAGACAGTTTGTAATCGCTTTATCGCAGAGCGTTCAGCACGAACGTTCTGCGATTTTTGTTACTTCTTCGACATTAAATCTTTCAAATTAGCAAAAGGATTGTGCGCTCCTAATGGCGCATTATCTGAACTGGCAGCACTTGAACTAAAACGAGTTTCTTCAAAACGTTGATGTTCATTATCGTGACAATACACACACAACAATTCCCAATTACTACCGTCTGCTGGATTATCATCATGATTATGATTGCGATGATGCACCGTCAATTCTGTTAAATTCGCATTCGTAAATTCTCGGGTACAACGTCCACAAATCCATGGATACATTTTTAATGCTTGCCCGCGATATGATTGCTCACGTTCTGTTTGGTTTTTGCGTGCATCAGTGACGATTTGATTGAGTTTATCTTTGTTTAAAGGCACTTTTTTAATAGTCATAATTCCTCCGTATTAAGTTCAGTTTTAGGTGAATCTAAAGATTCTAAATGTTTCCAACGATTGATAATCATACAAAATAATTCAGCTGTTTTCTCTGCATCGTACAAAGCCGAATGTGCTTTATCACTTTCCCAATGTAATCCTGCGGCTTTTGCTGCTTTCGCTAAAACCGTTTGCTTATAAGCTAATCCGCCTAAAGTTGCTGTATCGAAAGTGCTAAACGGGTGAAATGGATTTTTTTTGAGTTGTGAGCGATGCGCGGCGGCATTCACAAAAGAAATATCAAATGCTGGATTGTGTCCAACCAAAATGGCTTTAGTGCATTTATTTCGCTTAATGGCTTCTTTAATTGGTTTAAAAATCATTTCCAACGCCGCTTTTTCTTCAATTGCCATACGAAACGGGTGAAATGGATCAATGCCTGTAAATTTCAATGCTGCCGCATCTAGCTCTGAATTTTTGAATGGAATAACGTGAGCAAAATAACGTTCAGTTGCCACTAAATTTCCGTCGCTATTTAATTCAACAATTACGGCAGCAATTTCTAATAAGGCATTTTTTTTGGGATTAAAGCCCGCTGTTTCAACATCAATTACGACTGGGAGATAACCGCGAAAGCGTTTTTCTAAAGGAATTATAGACGTTTCCATCGATTAAAAATCTCGTAGTCATGAAATAAAAAAAGCTTGCCACTCGATGCAAGCCACTATCTGTGCTATGTTACGCGAAAAACCCTTAGAATAAAAAATAATAGTAATGACGGAGATTTTATGACACAGCAGCAAAAATTATTCACTCGCTTGATTGGTATAACTTTACTTGGTTCTTTAGCTGGCTGTACTGGTACGGTGAAAGACAATCGCGATCCATTAGAAAATTGGAATCGTGATGTTCATTCTTTTAACGAAGGTGCTGATGAATATGTGATGAAACCTGTGGCGCAAGGTTATCGCTTTGTTATGCCGTCTTTTGCAGATGAAGGTGTGAGCAATGTATTTGACAACATAAATGACCTTGGCGTGACAATTAATGACGCGTTGCAATTCAAATTAGGGCAAGCAGGTTTAGATGGTTCACGTTTTATTGTAAATTCAGTCGCAGGTGTAGGCGGTTTAATTGATGTTGCCGATATGATTGATTTACCAAAACATAAAGAAGATTTTGATCAAACATTAGGGGTTTGGGGAATTCCAGCTGAACCTTATATCGTGTTGCCATTTTTTGGTTCAAGTTCACCACGCGGAATTGTTGGGCGTTTTGGTGATGCCGCGATGAATCCCGTAAATTACGTTAGTTTGGGAACATCAGGCATTGTTTCAAGCGCGATTAGCGGTGGAACAAATGCGTTAAAAACATTAGATGTTCGAGCAGATCATTTAGGTGCAGAAAAAGTTCTCAATGAGGCAGCCGCTGATCGTTATGAATTCTTAAAAAATTCCTATTATCAACAACGTGATTATTTAGTGAATGATGGCGAAGGTGTAGATAAAACGGATCTTATAAATTAATTCGGAATTATTTTTAAACTCTAAGCTCATCGAGACCGCATTATGGGACATTTGTTTACAGAGATATTTGAGATTTTATTTGAAATCATCGAATTTTCAGAACCTTATTTATTAGTCACTACAATTTTTTTTATTCCATTCACAATTATGATTACTTCGCTGCCTAAGCGATTTTTTCAATACGAATTTACGCAACATCTTTTACCTTCGTTATTTGCTAAATATGAAAACAAAAAAACACAGCTAGAACGCCTCAACGCAATGACGCAAAATTTGATGGTAGTTATTTTGATGATTGATTTGTTTGGTTTGGGACACTTTTTTTTCGGCAGTCACGGCGGACATGAAGCTGGCGCACATCATGAAGGCAGCGCACATGGCGGCGGTGAAGGTGAACACCCAAGTCAACACGGTGCTGAAGCTGTTGGCGAACACGCACCTGCTGAACATTAATCATGCCTGAATTGCCTGAAGTTGAAACCACAAAACGCGGTATTGCACCGCATATTGTAGGTAGAACTATCGAAAAAGTGATTGTGCGTGAAAGACAATTACGTTGGTTAATTCCACCCGATTTTGAAAGAAATTTAGTGGGTGCAACAATTGAAAATGTGCAGCGTCGTGCGAAATATCTGCTTATCAAAACTCAAAACAATACGTTAATCGCGCATTTGGGAATGTCGGGGTATTTACGAATTGTGAATAATGACACGCCTATCGATAAGCATGATCACGTCGATTTTGTTTTTGATAAAAATACGGTGCTACGTTTCAACGATCAACGACGATTTGGCTCATTGCTTTTAGCAAATAGTGATGTCATGAAACATCCGTTATTACGAGATTTAGGTGTTGAGCCATTGTCCGATGATTTTACTGCACAGCAATTATTTCAATTATCGCGGCGACGACGTGTGCCAGTAAAAACGTTTTTAATGAATGGAAAAATTGTCGTGGGCGTTGGTAACATTTACGCGAATGAAGCGTTATTTATGGCGAGAATTTTACCCACACGACACGCGGGTGATTTGTCATTAATCGACTGTGAAAAATTAGTAAGTTGTATTCGAGAAGTGTTGGCACGAGCTATTGAAAATGGTGGCACAACACTACGCGATTTCGTCAATGCCGACGGTAAATCGGGATATTTTCAACAACAATTACACGTTTATGGTCGCGATAAACTCCCTTGTACGCACTGCTCTCAACCATTACAAGAAATTCGGCTCGCTAATCGCAGTACCGTTTTTTGCTCACAATGTCAGCGTTAGTATTCAATCATCAAACCCAAATTTAAGGTAAATAAATATGGCTGTTGGACAAAACATATTTCCAATGATGCCGCCAATTTCTGGCGTGCAACTCGGTACAACAAACGCAGGTATCAAACAAACTGTGCGTGATGATTTGTTGGTTTTTCAATTTTCTGAAACAGCGACTTGTGCGGCAGTGTTTACACAAAATGCGTTTTGCGCTGCGCCTGTTCACATTGCTAAAGCCCATTTAGCGCATTTGCCGCGCTGGTTACTGATTAATTCTGGTAACGCGAATGCTGGAACAGGTGAGCAAGGCATGATTGACGCGCGTCAAACTTGCCAAGATTTAGCGCAAATCACTGGCGGACAAATGCAGCAAGTATTGCCATTTTCAACGGGCGTTATTGGTCAACCGTTACCCGTCGAAAAAATCACATCTGCCCTACCCCATGCGCTCGCGAATTTAGATGAAAATCATTGGGCGCAAGCTGCCAATGCCATTATGACGACAGACACTTTTCCGAAAGGTGTATCGAAAGTTATTACGCTAAATGGCGAAAGCGTCACAATTAACGGCATTTCCAAAGGCGCAGGCATGATTCAACCGAATATGGCGACGATGCTCAGTTTTATCGCCACCGATGCCAAAATCAGCCAGCCGTTATTACAACAATGTTTAGCGACCGCAACGGAATTATCGTTTAATCGCATCACGGTTGATGGCGATACGTCTACGAATGATGCGTGTGTGTTAATGGCAAGTGGTTGTACACTTGCACCTGAAATTGTGGCAGATTCTGAAAATTATCAAATTTTTGCAGCAGCAATTTTAGAGGTTAGTAAAACGCTCGCTGAATTGATTGTCCGTGACGGCGAAGGTGCAACGAAGTTAATGCGAATTGTCGTTTCTGAAGCAGCCAACGATGCCGAAGCGGTTCAAGTCGCAAAAACTATTGCCCATTCTCCTTTAGTGAAAACCGCATTTTTTGCTAGTGACCCGAATTGGGGTCGTATTTTGGCAGCAGTTGGACGTGCGGGGGTTGAAGCGATGGAACTTGAAAAAATCCGTATTTATTTGGATAACGTTTGCATTGTACGAGATGGCGGACGCGCAAATGATTACACCGAAGAAGCGGGGCAAGCCGTTATGAATCAAGCTGAAATTATGATTGGTGTAAAACTCGGACGTGGTGAAGCGGTTCAAACTGTCCTAACCTGCGATTTTTCATACGATTATGTGAAAATTAACGCCGAATATAGAACCTAAGAATTTGAGCAAATAACCCGCGACTTCAGTTTTTATTGCAAAATAAGTAAACAGAATCGAATCACGACATAACATTTGGATTGTTATTTCCAACACCTAAATAATTCATCGTTAATAAAACCGACGTGATGAAAGGTGAAAAAGTGAAGTATTTTTAGCGTGAATTTACTATAATTGTCCTCAACAAACGTTATATTTCAGTTTATTTTGAGGGTGATAGTGTGGAGCTAAACGGCGCACAGATTGTAATTCAAAGTCTTAAAGACGAAGGTGTTGAGTATATTTTTGGTTATCCTGGCGGTGCGGTTTTGCACTTATACGATGCAATTTTTCAACAAGACGATGTCAAACACATTTTAGTTCGACATGAACAAGGTGCAACACACGCAGCAGATGGTTACGCACGCTCAACAGGCAAACCAGGTGTAGTTTTAGTGACTTCTGGACCAGGCGCAACGAATGCTGTAACGGGTATTGCAACCGCTTATATGGATTCCATTCCGATGGTTGTCATCTCAGGTCAAGTACCGTCAGCTGTTATTGGTAGCGATGCGTTTCAAGAAGTTGATATGGTGGGAATTACCCGTCCGTGTGTGAAACATAATTTTTTAGTAAAAGACGTAACAAAAATCGCAGAAACCATTAAAAAAGCCTTTTACGTTGCGACTTCTGGCAGACCAGGACCTGTAGTAATTGATATTCCAAAAGACATTACCGCGCCTGATGTAAAAGTGTCTTACAGCTATCCTAAAAAAGTCGAAATGCGTTCATATCACCCAGCAACAACGGGAAATAAAGGACAAATCAAAAAAGCGATTGAATTGCTTTTAACAGCACAACGTCCAGTGATCTATTCTGGCGGCGGCGTTGTTTTAGGCGAAGGCAGCCAAGAATTGATTGAATTGGCGCATTTACTCGGTTTCCCCGTCACACAAACGCTTATGGGTTTAGGTGCATTTCCTTCTACTGATAAACAATTTATCGGAATGCTCGGAATGCACGGTACTTATGAAGCCAACATGACTATGCACGAAAGTGATTTAATTTTGGCAATTGGCGCACGTTTTGATGACCGCGTAACAGGGAAACTAGATTTATTCTGCCCTTATGCAAAGATTATTCACGTTGATATTGACCCTGCATCTATTTCTAAAACAGTTAAAGTGGGAGTGCCGATTGTAGGCGAAGTAAAATTGGTAATTCGCCAATTAATCGATGGATTAAAAGAGGCAAAATACAAAATCGACAAAAAAGCAGCTGAATCATGGTGGCAACAAGTTAATCAATGGCGCAGCATTCAATGCCTAGAATTCGACCGTAACAGTCGAGCCATTAAACCGCAATTCGTAATTGAGCAAATGTACGAAGTCACTCACGGCGATGCTTTTGTTACATCTGACGTGGGACAACATCAAATGTGGGCGGCGCAGTATTACCCGTTTGACAAACCACGTCGATGGATAAATTCAGGCGGCTTAGGCACGATGGGATTTGGATTACCAGCGGCGATTGGTGTAAAACTCGCACATCCAGATGCTGATGTCGCTTGTGTCACAGGTGATGCCAGTATTCAAATGTGCATTCAAGAATTATCGACCGCGTTGCAATACAAAACGCCAATTAAAATTATTAACTTGAATAACAATTACTTGGGCATGGTTCGTCAATGGCAAGAATTTTCGTATGAAAGCCGTTATTCACATTCTTATATGGAAACCATTCCTGATTTTGTGAAACTCGCGGAAGCCTACGGACACGTCGGAATTCGGATTGATAAACCTGAAGATGTTCGCCCTGCATTAGAAAAAGCCTTTGCTATGAAAGATAGAACCGTATTTTTAGATATTTTGACGGATAGAACTGAAAATGTTTATCCGATGATTGAAACTGGAAAATCACATCACGACATGAAATTGCGCGTAGCGATTGGAACTACAACGGATCGGGAGTTGTCATAATGCGACACGTTATTGCTATTCTCATTGAAAACGAAGCAGGTGCATTATCACGAGTTGCAGGACTTTTTTCGGCTCGAGGTTACAACATCGAATCGTTAACGGTTGCACCAACAGAAGATGCTAGTTTATCGCGTATGACATTAGTGACACGCGGCAGCGAAGATGTCGTTGAACAAATTATCAAACAATTAAACAAACTCATCGACGTGGTGAAATTGATTGATTTAGAAGAAACGGTACATATTGAACGTGAATTGATGTTGGTTAAAATCAAAACTGTTGACAAAATGCGCGATGAATTACGCAGTGTGGTTGATATTTTTCGCGGCAAAATTATTGACGTTACGCCGACTTCTTACGTTATCGAAATGACAGGAACTTCAGATAAACTCGATGCGTTCATTGCGACCGTTGATAAAAACAGCATTATCGAAGTGGTACGTTCTGGCGCAACGGGCATTTCGCGTGGCGAAAAAGGATTGCATCTTTAATGAACCGACAAACCAAAGCTCAAGAAGAAATTGCGATTTTTGAGCATTCGTTTGAGCGAATTCAAAAAGCGTTTCGTTTAAAAGACGATGCAAAAGCGATTAAAAATTATCTTTTTGAATACGATTTAGCGGATTTTTTAGTTTGGGTTCAACAACCGATTATTGATGTTTTTGGCGAAATTAGAACCGCGTTGCAATTGCGAGAAAGTCGTTTGGTTTTAACGCTATTTGCAAATGCCGAAAACAAAGACGAATTAGAAAACGATTTGTTTGAACGTTTTGATGATTTTGATCGAATCGACAACGCTTTAAAATATACCGATATTGAATTGCTGTAATCTACAGCCCATTTTTAATTTTTTAACTTTACCCTTTACATAGGAAAAACAATGCAAGTTTATTATGACAAAGACGCAGACCTTTCAATCATTCGCAGCAAAAAAGTTGCGATTATCGGATACGGTTCACAAGGTCACGCACACGCTTTGAATTTGAAAGAATCAGGCGTTGACGTGGTTGTTGGTATTCGTCCAAATTCAACCTCTGTTGCCAAAGCCGAAGCACACGGTTTGAAAGTTTTAGACGTACCAGCAGCGGTTGCGAGCGCAGACATCGTGATGATTTTAACGCCTGATGAATTTCAATCAGCGTTATATAAAGACGTTATCGAACCAAACATTAAACAAGGTGCAGCGTTAGCATTTGCTCATGGCTTTGCAATTTTGTTCAATCAAATCGTGCCACGCAAAGATTTAGACGTGATTATGATTGCACCAAAAGCACCAGGTCACACTGTACGTTCAGAATTTGTACGCGGCGGCGGTATTCCTGACTTAATCGCAGTTGAACAAAATGCTTCAGGCAAAGCCAAAGAAATCTGCTTGTCTTACGCTTCAGCCATCGGCGGTGGACGTTCAGGCATCATCGAAACCACTTTCCGTGACGAATGTGAAACCGATTTATTCGGTGAACAAGCGGTTTTATGTGGTGGCGCAGTTGAACTCGTGAAAATGGGTTTTGAAACGTTAGTTGAAGCTGGCTACGCACCAGAAATGGCGTATTTTGAATGCTTACACGAATTGAAATTGATTGTAGATTTAATGTTTGAAGGCGGTATTGCAAACATGAATTACTCAATTTCAAACAACGCAGAATACGGCGAATACGTTACAGGTCCTAAAGTTATCAACGAAGAAAGCCGTCAAGCAATGCGTGAAGCGTTGCAAAACATTCGTAACGGCGAATACGCAAAACGTTTCATTTTGGAAGGCGCAACAAACTATCCAGAAATGACCGCAAAACGTCGTTTAAATGCGGAACATCCGATTGAAGTCACAGGCGCAAAATTGCGTGCGATGATGCCTTGGATTAAAGCAAATCAAATCGTTGACCAAACGAAAAACTAAACTTGCTGATTTTTTAGCATGAAAAAGCCCGTTTTTATAGCGGGCTTTTTTATTGATAACCTTTTTATTGGAATTTTAAAATGCTTACACCTCCACGCCCAATCGCTTTTATTTTGGCATCTTCAAACCACGGCACAATGATTATTAACCGAAACGACTACTGCATGGTTGGTGAAAATCGGGCTTATGGAGTTGGCTTTCAAATTCTTAATAATTCAGTTTTTGACCCAACAGAAGTTAATTTTGCGATGGCATTATTAACGTGCCGCAGAAAACATTTTGGTGATGGCGTGTTTGCAATTGATGGCGGTGCAAATATCGGCGTACATACGATTGAATGGGCGCGACAAATGCACGGCTGGGGTGAAGTGCTTGGTTTTGAAGCACAAGAGGTGGTTTTTTATGCGCTCGCTGGAAATGTTGCTGTCAATAATTGTTTAAATGCTCGCGTAAAATTATCGGCGTTAGGTGAAACTTGTGGAGAACTTGCGATTCCGCAACCGAATTATTTTCAGCCTTCTAGTTTTGGCAGTTTAGAAATCAAACAGCGTGAAAATACCGAATTCATCGGACAAAAAATTTCTTACGATGAAAAATCAATGAATAAAATTCCAATGGTTAGTATTGATTCACTTAATTTAAAACGTTTGGATTTTTTTAAACTCGATGTTGAAGGCATGGAAGTTGAAGTTTTAAAAGGTTCAATTGAAACTTTTAAACGTTGTAAGCCGATTATGCTGATTGAAATGATTAAATCCGACAAAATCGCATTGCAAGAATTTGTGACTGCTTTAGGCTATCGTGTTTTTGAAATGGGAATTAACTTATTAGTCATTCATGAATCTGATCCGACATTGCAACAAATCAGCGTTGTGAATAATCAAATCATGTTGAAACTGTAATTTCTTGAGAAAGCAAAAAATGCAAACCATCAATTTCCGAAACTGGGATTTGGACAAATTAGAGCAAGCATTTGGTTTAAAGCAAATTTGGGAAAGCCCTTTACTCGCTGCGTGGGAAAACGAAAAAATAGAACTCAATGCTTTTGAAATCCAAACGCTAACCAATTTGCAAAAATCGTTAATTCGCGGCGGTCGGGCTTGGAATGAAGTGGAACTCGAAAATAAATTTATCAGTCCCATGATTATGACCGCCGACATTGATGATGAGCAAATTGGCTATTTTTTAGAGCGTCCATTTTCGGCGATTGTTGGTGATTATGAATTATCGGGCATTGTCGATGGTGTGATTGCAACAGGAATTCGCAATCCACAAGAACCGTATTTTTGTTTTCACGAATATAAACGTAGCTTAGAAAATCAAGGCACGCCAGATGGACAAGTGCTTGCCGCGATGCTAGTTGCACAAACAAAAAATCAGCATCCGCATCCGATTTATGGCTTATTTGTTGTTGGATTAACATGGAATTTTGTTATTCTCAACGAACTTGAATACTGCATTAGCAAAAGCTATAACGCCGATGACGAAGAAATTTTCACTATTTTTACGATGCTGAAAACATTAAAAAAAATTATTAAAAGTCACACATTAAACATTCATTTTTGAGATAAATCATGACCACATTAACCGCTTTATATGAATCAAATTTACCATCATTAAAATTGCTTGCACGCGGAAAAGTGCGCGATATTTACGAAATTGATAGTCAATATATGCTGATTGTTACGACTGACCGCCTTTCAGCATTTGACGTGATTTTGCCGAATCCAATTCCAGACAAAGGGCGCGTTTTAACGACTGTTTCAACGTTTTGGTTTAACAAATTGCGCGACATTATTCCAAATCATTTAACGCACATTCCATTAGAAGATATTTTGACCGACACCGCCGAATACAAACAAGTTGAAGGACGCGCGATTGTTGTGAAAAAACTCACGCCGTTACCTGTTGAAGCGATTGTACGCGGATATTTGATTGGTTCAGGTTGGAAAGATTATCAAGTTTCGGGGCAAGTTTGTGGAATTCCTTTGCCAGAAGGTTTGCAACAAGCTGAAAAATTAGCTGAACCCATTTTTACGCCATCAACGAAAGCAGCCGTTGGTGATCACGATGAAAATGTATCGTTTGAACAAATCGTAGCGTTATTAGGTCGCATCATGGCTGAAAAAGTGCGTGACGTGAGTTTGAAACTTTATAACGAAGCATCTGTTTATGCAAAACAGCGAGGCATCATTATTGCCGATACCAAATTTGAATTTGGCATTGACCACGAAGGCAAGCTGCATTTGATTGATGAAGTTTTAACGCCTGATTCTTCGCGTTTTTGGTCGGCAGATGAATATAAAATCGGCACAAATCCACCGAGTTTCGATAAACAATATGTGCGTGATTATTTGGAAACATTGGATTGGAATAAAACTGCACCTGCGCCTGAATTGCCAGCTGAAGTGGCTGAACAGTGTGCGAAAAAATACCGTGAAGCTGAAATTCGATTAACACGCTAAATGCTTTCGCAAAAAAAAATCCTTCTCGCCGTTACAGGTGGAATCGCAGCTTATAAAGCTCTTGAACTCACGCGCTTGTTGAAGAAACAAGGTGCAGAAGTTCGCGTTGTAATGACAAAATCGGCAACGGCTTTTATTCAACCGCTTTCATTTCAAGCCCTATCGGGTCACGCGGTGCATTGTGAATTGCTTGATGTTGAAGCTGAAAATGCGATGGGGCATATTGAATTAGCGCGTTGGGCAGATGCTTTTTTGATTGCACCAGCGACGGCAAATACGCTCGCAAAAGTGGCGCATGGTTTGGCAGATGATTTGGTTTCAACGCTTTATTTAGCTGCCACCTGCCCTGTTTATGTTGCCCCTGCAATGAATCATGCGATGTGGAATCACCCCGCGACGCAAACGAATCTGAAAATTTTGCAAACACACGGCGTAAATTTAATCGCGCCAGAAGCGGGTGAACAAGCCTGTGGCGAAGTTGGTGTTGGACGAATGGCAGAACCTGAAACGATTTGCCATAAAATGATTTCGCATTTTTCAACGCCCCAAATTTTGAAAAATTTGAACATCGTCATTACGGCTGGTGCAACGCGCGAACCTTTAGACCCAGTTCGTTATTTAACAAATAGAAGTTCAGGAAAAATGGGCTACGCACTTGCCGTCGCCGCGCAAAAAGCGGGTGCAAATGTCACGTTAATTTCTGGCGTGACACAACTCTTGCAGCCACAAAATTGCCATTTTGTACAAATTGAAACAGCTGAACAAATGCACACAGCGGTTTTTGAAAAAATTGAAAACTGCGACATTTTTATCGGTGCAGCAGCCGTTGCAGATTATCGACCAATTATTTGCGGTGGTGAAAAAATCAAAAAGAATGCAGAACAAATCACACTGACGTTACAAAAAAATCCCGATATTTTGGCAGATGTAGCTGCTTCAAAAAATCCACCGTTCACTGTCGGATTTGCCGCTGAAACGAATGAATTAGAGCATTACGCACGCGATAAATTAACCCGAAAAAAATTAAATATGATTGCGGCAAATTGGGTGGGGCGTGATGAAGGCGGTTTTGAACATGATGAAAATGCGCTCGACGTTTTTTGGCAAGATGGACAAAAAACACTCGAAATGACGGATAAATCAAAATTAGCACGACAACTTATCGTGCTAATTTCAGAACGATTTTATGCAGAAAACATTTAAAATAACGCTGCTTGAACCACCGCTTTTTGTTGTTCCAAATGTACCCGAAAATTCCCTACCGCTGGAGCCGCAGATGCTTCACGACCCGCATAAATGACAGAAATTTGTTCGGGTAAATTTTCCTCAAAATGATGATTCGAGTTGTACCACGCGCCTTGGTTTTTGGGTTCTTCTTGGCACCAAATAAATTCTTTTAAGTTTGGATAACGCGCCACCTCAACCTTAAATAATTCTTCTGGAAATGGATACAACTGCTCAATTCGCGCAATCGCAACGTGTTCTAAGTTCATTTCACGGCGCGTTTCCAATAAATCGTAATAGACTTTTCCCGCACAAAAAACTAACCGCGTAATTTTTGATTCGCCCAATTCACATTCACCTAAAATTGGATGAAATTCTCCTGTTACTAATTCATCTAGCGTTGAAACCGCTAATTTATGACGCAACAAACTTTTTGGACTCATTACAATTAACGGTTTCCGATAAGGGCGAACCATTTGACGACGCAACAAATGAAAAATTTGCGCGGGCGTGGTGGGATTACAAACTTGGATATTTTGTTCCGCACAAAGTTGCAAATAACGCTCCAAACGCGCTGACGAATGTTCTGGTCCCTGCCCTTCAAAACCATGTGGCAATAACATGACCAGCCCACACATTCGCCCCCATTTTGTTTCACCTGAACTAATAAACTGATCAATCAAAACCTGTGCGCCATTTGCAAAATCACCAAATTGCGCTTCCCAAATCACCAACGTATTCGGCATGGTCGTGCTGTAACCATATTCAAAACCTAATACACCCGCTTCCGACAACAACGAATCATAAATCTGCGCGTTTCCTTGTTCTTTGTGTAAGTATTTTAATGGCGTATAACTTTGATTTTCTCGTTGATTATGTAGCACTGCATGACGATGAACAAATGTTCCTCGCCCTACATCTTGACCAATCAAGCGCACATTATATTTTTCTAAAAGTAAGGTGGCATAAGCCATATTTTCTGCAAATCCCCAATCCAACGGTACATTTCCAGCCATCATTTCGGCACGAATTTCCATCACTTTTGCGACACGCGGATGTAATTCAAACGTTGTTGGCAACTGCAATAATCGCTGCGAACAATAACGCAACGTATCTAATTTCACAGACGTTTCACACGGTGTTGTCCAATGCGTATCTAAAAATGGCAACCACTGTGCGCTGTAAGAGTATTTCACATGAGAAACAGGGCGCGACACAATCTCACCCGATACCAAACGCCGTTGATAATCGTCAATCCAGTTTTTAACGGTGACATCATTCGTAACGCCGTCAAAAATCAGTTTTTGAGCATAAAGTTGTGGCGTGGATTGTCTTTGGCGAATTTTTTTATACATTAACGGTTGTGTCATTGCAGGTTCGTCTGCTTCGTTATGTCCTAAGCGACGATAACAAATTAAATCAATGACGACATCTCGATTAAACGTCATGCGAAAATCTAACGCTAATTGTGTCACAAACAAAACAGCTTCTGGATTGTCGCTATTCACATGAAAAACGGGTGCTTGAATCATTCGAGCAACATCAGTGCAATACAATGTTGAACGCGCATCTAATGGATTACTGGTGGTAAATCCAATTTGATTATTGATGACAATATGCACTGTTCCTCCCGTGTAAAAAGCACGAGTTTGTGACATATTCAATGTTTCCATAATAATGCCCTGCCCTGAAAAAGCCGCATCACCATGAATTAAAACAGGCACGATTTTGTTAATTCCATTCTTCCCTACTCTATCCTGTCGCGCTTTTACCGAACCTTCAACCACGGGATTGATAATTTCTAAATGCGATGGATTAAACGCTAACGTAATATGTACCGTGCCACCAGGCGTTTCAACATCTGATGAAAAACCCATGTGATATTTTACGTCGCCACTACTTGCACCTGTTGAAAGTGGTGACGTACCTGCAAATTCACTGAATAAGACATTTGGGTTTTTGCCAAAGATATTGACCAAAACATTAAGCCGTCCACGATGCGCCATGCCAATGACAATTTCTTTTGCACCTTTCGCGCCTAAACCTTGAATTAACTCGTCTAAAATTGGAATTAACGATTCACCGCCTTCGAGTGAAAAACGTTTTTGACCCACAAATTTTGCGTGTAAATGGGTTTCGATACCTTCAGCGGCGATAAGTTGTTTGAGTATTTCCTGTTTTTTTTCTGTAGGCAGAGTTTGAGAAACAAATTTTGCATCTTGTGCTTCTAGCCGATTGATAATCCAGCGGCGCATTGGCGTATCGACAATGTGCATAAATTCCACACCGATGTTGCCACAATAAATATCTTCTAAATTGGCAATAATATCGCGCAATGGCAGATATTGATTCGTGTGCAGCGTTCCACTATCAAACAGCGTGTCCATGTCTAATGCCGATAATCCGTAATAACTTGGATTTAAATCTGGCGGAATTATTTCGGGTTGACTAAGTGGATTATTTCGCGCGATTTGATGACCCCGCACCCGATAATGATTGATTAAACGCGCCACCGCAGATTGTTTTTTAACGCTTTCTTCGGTGAAACCCTGTAATTTTGCTAATCGACCTTGTGATTTTTGAGCAAGTTGTGTGAACCGTGCCACAATTGGACTGTGTGGAATTTCATAATCTGCCGCCTGATGCAATTCTCGAAATTGTGCTTGCCAACTAGGATCAATAGATTCGGTATTCTCTAAAAAACGCTCGTAAAGATCTTCAATAAAACTGGCGTTGCTACCGTAAAAACTCGACGAATTCTGAAAAAATGTTCGTAAATCGCTCATGAAATAATCTGTGTGAAGGTCAATGTGAAATGCCGCTATTGTACGCGATTGAAATGCTCTCACAATCGGCAAGCTCACACACTTTCGGTTAAACTAACGTCCATTCCGAGCCAAATCATCAATCAAAAATGCAAATTCATTTAAAAACATTGGGCTGTCGTTTAAACGAAGCTGAATTAGAAACATGGTCGCAAGCCTTTCAAGCACAAGGTCACGCGATTACGCGCGACATTTCTGCCGCACAATTAGTAGTCATCAATTCATGCGCGGTTACACAAGATGCAGCGCGTAAATCACGCCAATTGATTCGTCGTATTCATCGTGAAAATCCGACCGCAAAATTAGTTGTCAGCGGTTGTTACGCCACGTTAAATACTGACGAAGCACAAGCGTTATTAGGCGTGGATTTAGTTGTGAGCAACAAAGATAAAGCGCATTTGGTTGAAAAAGCATTAAGCGAATTAACTTTTGAAACCATGCCAGCAATGGCAACTGAACCCGCTGAAATCTCACTTTTCACACGCGGCAGACAACGCGCTTTCGTCAAAGTTCAAGACGGTTGCCGTTATCGATGCACATTTTGTATTGTCACCGTGGCGCGAGGTGAAGAAGTTAGTCGTTCACTTGCTGACGTAATTAGCGAAATTAAAGCTCTGCACGCGCAAGGCATTAACGAAGTAATTTTAACAGGCGTACATTTGGGCGGTTACGGCAGCGATAACGGTGAAAATATCGTGAACTTAATTCAAGCGATTTTGTCGCAAACTGACATTCCTCGTTTGCGTTTAGGTTCTCTCGAACCGTGGGAATTGAATGATGAATTTTTTACGCTGTTTGAAAATCAACGATTGATGCCGCATTTGCATTTGCCGTTGCAAAGCGGTTCTGATTCAGTTTTACGCCGTATGGCGCGTCGTTGCAAAACTGGCGAATATACTGAGATGTTGGCTCGTTTACGCCAAATTCCAAATTTCAACATTACGACAGACATCATCGTAGGTTTTCCAAATGAAACGGATGAAGAATGGCAAGAAAGTTTTGAATTTATTCGGAATTGTCGTTTTGGACATATTCATATTTTTACTTATTCACCACGCGAAGGTACAAAAGCCGCCACGTTGCCAAATCCCGTATCAAACGAAATTAAAAAACAACGCAGTGAACAATTGCATCATTTAGCAGAAGAAATGAAACAGGCGTTTTATCAGCAAAATATAGGGCAAACAGTTGATGTTTTGTGGGAAGGACAACGCGAAGAATTAGACAATGGTAATGTTCGTGTATCGGGTTATACACCAAATTATTTACGAGTTTCGTGCGAAATAAGTGCCGAACAAACGCTCGAAAATCAAATGACTGCTTTTCAGGTTTAAACTATGAAACAAAGTTATTTCATCACAGGCACAGACACCAATGTCGGAAAAACGTGGGCGACATTGACATTGATGGCTTATTTTAAAAAACAAAACTTATCTGTAGTTGGAATGAAACCTGTGGCTTCGGGTTGTGAAAAAATTTCAGGCGAATGGCGAAATAGTGATGCTTTAGCCATTCAAAAAATGGGTTCAGAGTTTGTCGATTATTCTCTTTTAAATCCTTTTGCTTACGAATTGCCGATTTCACCGCATTTAGCAGGTAAAAAAAATCCTGTTGATTTAGAAACTGTATTTACTAATTTTCAAACATTACAAAATTTGGCAGATGTTTTAATTGTTGAAGGTGCAGGTGGTTGGTATGCCCCACTGAACGAAAATGAAACAATTGCCGATTTGGCAAAAAAATTAAATGTGCCGATTATTTTGGTCGTATCAATTAAATTGGGTTGCATCAATCACACACTTCTTACGACAGAAGCGATTAAAAATGCTGGTTTAAATTGCATAGGTTGGATTGCTGTTTGTAATGATGAAATGTTTGATTGTGTTGATTTAACCATTGAGAGTTTGGTGGCACGTTTAAAAATACCTTTGTTGGGTATTTTACCTTATTCAAAAACAGCGAATTTCGAGTTTTTCGCACAGCAAATTCAATTCGATTAAGTTACAAAGTTTGCTAAAACCCGCGAAGTTAAACGCATTTCGTGCTTAAACTGGACAAACGGTAACAACACGGTAAAATTAGCCTGTTTTCAACCCGTTTATTCAATAGAGAAACTGATGGCGATAATTACTGTTTTAAATGGTCCAAATTTGAATTTATTGGGCATACGCGAACCCAGTCTTTATGGCAATAAAACGCTCGCCGATATTCAATATACGCTTGAACAAGAAGCCCAAAAATTACAACATTCTCTAACGTTTCGCCAAAGCAATGCAGAGCATGAACTTATCGAATTGATTCATGCTGCATATACCAATCAGGTTGATTTTATTATCATCAATCCCG
The DNA here is from genome assembly GCA_903847275.1 of uncultured Pseudomonadota bacterium. Classification (GTDB taxonomy): domain Bacteria; phylum Pseudomonadota; class Gammaproteobacteria; order Methylococcales; family Methylomonadaceae; genus UBA10906. The sequence continues at coordinate 32,227 of CAINDC010000143.1, read as the reverse complement.
CTGCTTTTACGCATACGAGTGTAGCAATGCGCGATGCGTTATTAGCAACTAAAATTCCTTTTATTGAAGTCCATTTATCGAATGTTCATGCCCGTGAACCATTCCGAAAGCATTCCTATTTTTCCGACATCGCGCAAGGCGTAATTTGTGGATTAGGTGCAATGGGCTATGAATTGGCGTTACAAGCCGCTCACCGATTATTAACCGAGAGATCTTAAATCATGGATATTAGAAAAATAAAAAAACTCATCGAGATTATTCAAGCCTCAGACATCGCCGAAATAGAAATTAAAGAGGGTGAAGAATCTATTCGCATCAATCGTTACACGGCAGTTGCACCGATAACTTACGCCAACGCTCCGACCACGTCTGTTATTACATTGGGCAATGAATCTACGCCTGCAACACCAATGGCAAAACCAGAAATTAAAGGTCATATTGTTAAATCGCCGATGGTTGGTACGTTTTATCGTTCAGCATCACCAGGTAGTAAATCGTTTGTACAAATTGGACAGACCGTGCAAGCGGGCGATACTTTGTGCATTATCGAAGCAATGAAAATTTTGAATCAAATTGAATCTGACCAAAGCGGTGTAATTACGCAAATTTTGGTTGAAAACGCTGAACCCGTGGAATACGGCCAACCGTTGTTTGTCATTGAATAAGGTAGCGCGTTATGTTTGATAAGATCGTTATCGCTAATCGCGGTGAAATTGCATTACGAGTCTTGCGCGCTTGCCGTGAATTAGGCATTAAAGTCGTCGCGGTGCATTCAGAAGCGGATCGTGATTTGAAACACGTTCGATTGGCGGATGAATCAGTATGTATTGGACCTGCGAATTCAGCGGATAGTTATTTGAACATTCCTGCGATTATCAGTGCTGCCGAAGTAACCGACGCAGAAGCCATTCATCCAGGTTATGGTTTTTTGTCTGAAAACGCCGATTTTGCCGAAAAAGTTGAGCAAAGTGGTTTTGTATTTATTGGCCCAAAAGCAGAAACAATTCGCATGATGGGCGACAAAATTTCAGCTAAAAATGCAATGTTAAAAGCAGGAATTCCCTGCGTTCCAGGCAATAACGATCCACTTTCTGATGATGCGGATAAAAATCTAAAATTGGCGCGTGAAGTTGGTTATCCCGTGATTATCAAAGCTGCGGGCGGCGGTGGTGGACGAGGAATGCGTACTGTTCATACTGAAGCGGCATTGATTAACGCAATTTCGATGACTAAAGCTGAAGCGAGCGCGGCGTTTGGCAATGCAACGGTTTATATGGAAAAATTTTTAGAAGACCCGCGCCACATTGAATTTCAAGTCATGGCTGATAATTACGGCAACGCGATTCATTTAGGCGAGCGTGATTGTTCGATGCAACGTCGTCATCAAAAAGTCGTTGAAGAAGCCCCCGCACCAGGAATTACGGAAGAACAACGACAGTTTATCGGGGAACGCTGTGCAAAAGCCTGTGTAGATATTGGTTATCGTGGCGCAGGAACGTTCGAGTTCTTGTATGAAAAAGGCGAATTCTTTTTTATCGAAATGAATACCCGCGTGCAAGTTGAACATCCTGTCACTGAAATGGTGACGGGATTTGACATTGTGAAAGAACAATTGCGAATTGCGGCAGGCGAGAAATTATCCATTACGCAAGACCAAGTCAAAATCCAAGGTCATGCAATTGAATGCCGTTTGAACGCGGAAGATCCAAAAACATTTATGCCATGTCCAGGTACAATTGAACAATTCCACATGCCAGGTGGCCCTGGAATTCGTTGCGAAACGCATATTTACAATGGCTACAAAGTACCTCCGTATTACGATTCGATGATTGGAAAATTGATTGCTCACGGTGAAACCCGCGAAAGTGCGATTGCGCGTATGCGAACCGCGTTAAATGAAATTATTATCGACGGCATCAAAACGAACATTCCTTTACAACACGATATTATGACGGATAGCGCGTTTGCGACGGGTGGACAAAATATCCATTATTTAGAAAAAAAATTGGGTATTTATAAATAAAAATACTGTTTTTACTCGTTTTGCATGGACGCGAATACATTCACGTCCATTTAAATTCTTCTCACTTCCCGCACTTTATATTCAATGTCCTGGCATCAACTTACCGTAACAACTAGCGAAAAATCTGCGCCAAAAGTCGCCAAACATTTCTCTCATTTAGGAGCGGTTTCTGTCACTTATATGGATGCCGAAGATGAACCCGTTTATGAACCGCGTATTGGTGAAACCAAAATCTGGACAAACACTGAAGTGGTTGCGCTGTTTGAATTAGACGTTGAACCCGAAGCGGTAAAAACGGAAATGAACCGAAAATTCAAAACGATTGGTGAAACATGGCAATACGAATTTATCGAAGATCAAGCGTGGGAACGCGCGTGGATGGAATTTTATCACCCAATGAAATTCGCTGATCGTTTGTGGGTTTGCCCGACCGACCAAGAACAACGCGAAGAAGGCACTGTTTGTTTAACACTCGACCCAGGTTTGGCGTTCGGAACAGGTACACATCCAACAACGGCATTATGTTTGGAATGGTTGGCGAGCAATGATTTAACCGATAAAACCGTGATTGATTACGGTTGTGGGTCGGGAATTTTAGCGGTTGCGGCGATTTTATTGGGTGCAAAAGAAGCACACGCTGTTGATATTGACCCGCAAGCCTTAACAGCAACTCGTGATAATGCTTTAAAAAATAATGTTTCAGACAAAATTCACTGCTATTTGCCAGAAAATTTCACGTCGTTTCAAGCCGACGTGGTTTTGGCAAACATCTTAGCGAAACCGCTGATTGATTTATCACAATCAATTTGCGCGTTAGTGGTTGAAAATGGTGATTTAGTTTTATCGGGTATTTTGGCAGAACAAGCTGATTCCTTGATTGAAGCCTACGCTGAAAAAATTGATTTTGCAGAGCGAGTTCAACAAGAAGATTGGATTCGTTTAAATGGTCGTAAAAAATAACAATTTAAACCTTAAAAAAGGAAAACTTATGAAAAAAGCCTGCGAGAATTGCAGTCGCGTACACATCGGCAAACATTATAAAAACGTTCCAGTTTGGAAACGCGCCATCGGTATGGTAATGATTTATTTGCCTATTCTTACCTTACCGTTCATTTTTCTGAGTGCGTATTGGTCATACACCCATTTGCTTTGGATGGGAGCGAAAGATGTTAAAACCTTGCGCGATTATTTGCCTGCGAAAGAAAGTCACCGTTACGATTTGAAAACGCAAATCAAAATGGACGGTTCATTTGCATTAAGTACATCACAATCAAAATTGTTTTGGATTTTGAATTGTTCTTGGTATTGCCCAGTCAGCGTCGCGTTATTTGAATGGCATTCGTATTTAGTAAAATTGGTCGAAAATTTTTGGTGTCCGTTCACACACGCTGAAAAAGAAAATTATGACAATGCGTGCATCGACAAATCGTTTTGGCATATTTACCCAGACGATGCGGCGAAATTACACCCAGATGATTTAAAAAATCCGATTTGGAATGAAGACGAAGCCATTAAAAAAGATTAGTTCATAATCGAATAAACGTGCAAATCGCCCATCACAAACTCCGTAACAACTTGATTCTCGCGCCAATGGCGGGAATTACCGACGCGCCTTTTCGAGAAATCTGTACCCAATTCGGTGCAGGTTTAACAGTTTCCGAAATGGTCGCGTCAAATCCCATCTTACGTCATCATCCACGCACGTTATTACGCGCCGAACACAGCGAAAACAGCGGTTTGCGTTCGGTACAAATTCTCGGCACAAATCCCCACGATTTGGCGGAGGCGGCGCGTTTCAATGTTCAAAATGGCGCACAAATTATCGACATCAACATGGGCTGTCCAGCAAAAAAAGTGTGTTCCGTCGCGGCGGGTTCAGCGTTATTGCGTGACGAAGTTTTGGTTAAACAAATCCTCGAAGCCGTCGTGAATGCGGTTGATGTGCCAGTGACGTTAAAAATTCGCACGGGTTGGGATTATGAAAATCGTAACGCGCTCACGATTGCAAAAATTGCCGAAGATTCTGGCGTGGCGGCATTGACGATTCACGGTCGAACTCGCGCCTGTAAATTTGAAGGGTTTGCTGAATATGAAACCATTAAATTAGTCAAACAAGCCGTGAACATTCCAGTTATCGCCAATGGGGATATTGATTCACCAGAAAAAGCGCGTTTTGTTTTGAATGAAACGGGCGCAGATGCGATTATGATTGGACGCGCCGCGCAAGGAAATCCGTGGTTATTTCAACAAATTTCGCATTTTTTAACACACGATGAATTGCTCGAATTACCGTCGAGAAATGAAATTTATCACGTCCTCACGCTGCATTTAGAAAGTCTGTATTCATTTTATGGTGCAGGTCTTGGCGTGCGATTGGCACGAAAACATATCGGTTGGTATTTTCGTCACATTGACGAAGTAGATTTATCACTCAAATCAAAAATCAATCAAACGTTAGAACCTGCTCAACAGCTGAATTTAGTGCGTTTGGCATTAGGATTAATGGAGGTGTTTCAACTCTGTGGATGCTATATAAGCCTTGAAAATAAAGGGCTAGAAGAAATAATGGAGGTGTTTCAATTCTGTGGATGTTAGTTAAACAAGACCGAATTCATATCGATTGATAAATAACCCGAAAACCACAGAGTGCATGAGAAAAGATTTAGAAAAGCAAATCGTTTTTCGTGCTAACCGTTTAATTCGAGTACGAAAGTTAAGATGTTTAGATTGATAGTCCCTACAAACCAATGCAGGTAAGCATAATTTTATGCAAAATTGGTAATTGATGATTTGGAGGTGTTTCAACTCTGTGGATATATAGCCGCCGCCTCAAAAACTTGCAATCCAGATAATCATCGAGTCTGGGCGAAGCAGCAGGAAACGCTTTTGAAAAACAATGACTTTTTGGTGGTCATTAAAAATTTAAAGCCTTATTTGGAAGCCAATGAAATTGACGACAACAAAGCTCCAGTACGCGCCTGTCATCGTTATTTAAGCAATCGTACGGATCAATTGGATTACAAAAATGCCATCGAAAAAGGTTTGCCGATTGGCTCTGGAGAGATTGAAAGCGCACATCGTTACGTGATTCAGAAGCGACTTAAATTATCAGGGGCGTGGTGGATTGCGGCTAATATCGAACCGATGTTAACGCTACGAGTAGTGAGAGCAAATGACGATTGGGATAAATACTGGGATGCAGTTGCTGCGTAACTTTTTTGAAATCTCCCTCACTTTTAATCGCACCCCATTACGCCTTGCCGATTGGCTCTGGAGAGATTGAAAGCGCACATCGTTACGTGTTCAGAAACGACTTAAATTATCGGGGGCGTGGTGGATTGCGGCTAATATCGAACCGATGTTAACGCTACGAATAGTGAGAGCAAATAACGATTGGGATAAATACTGGGATGCAGTTGCTGCGTAACTTTTTTGAAATCCCCCTCACTTTTAATCGCACCCCGTGTAAAATGGTTGTCCAAAGTAAACTTTTGTCAGCATAAAAACTTAGGCAAGTTTTAAGGCTTCATTTTCAAATGTAATTTCTGCCCAACCGTGCTGCATAAATTGGCGAATGTTTTGATGGTCAGTTGCATCAGGATTTTGTAAAACCTCGATACGATAATAATCACCAAATAACGATAATGTCTGTTGTTCCGTTAAGTTGTTTAATTTTCCGAAAGCGAAAATTTTGCATGAACCTTCGTTTTGTCCAGCCGCATTTTCAACGGAACTATTACGAAATGCGGTTGGTTGATAAATGTAGTTTTCAGAAATAACGGCAATGGATTCAGTAAAACTCACTGGTGCATTTGCTTGAATTTTCGCTAAAAAATCATTCAATTCCATCATTAAACCTCAATTCAACAATTGGGAAATTGTTTTAAAATCAGGATGTGCAGCATCTCGCAGCCATTCAAATAATACTGATTCATAATTTGTAATTACTACATTTTGAGCTTGTAAACGTTGAAGTGCATAAAATTTATGTTCCGCTTTACGCGCACAAATCGCATCTTCCACAACATGAACTTGATAGCCCAGCGTCATTAAATCCAACGCCGTCTGCATAATACAAACGTGGGCTTCTTGCCCGACCAAAATAACTTGTTTGCTTTTCATTTGTTCTAAAGCGGGCATAAAACCACTCGCGCCCGTACAAGAAAAAGAGGTCTTCTCAAAAATTTGAGTCGTATCGGGACACGCAGCTCGTACCGATGCTTCCGTTTGACCTAATCCTTGAGGATATTGTTCTGTGACTAAAACAGGAATCGCTAAATTTTTCGCAGCTTCCAAAAGACTAATGGTGTTTTCGTGCATTAATGCGGCATCTATTTCAGGCATCACTGCAGATAACTTGCCTTGCATATCAACGATAACCAAAACACTATCTAATGTTCTTAAAAGGGTAGGGTGTGTGTTCATAGATTTTCAAAAGTTTAGTTATAAAAAAGCCGCCCGTTATTTACACTCGGGGCGGCTTTGAAAGTTGTTTTACATTTAAGCTTTGGCTGCTTCAATAAGTCTGTTAAATGCTTCGATGCGTGCTTTACCAGTGTTAACTAAATCCATACCGATTTCGATAAGTAATTGGCTCAAGCCAGACATTTGATAAACCATCATACCCAAATAACCGATGGCTGGTACCGCGATAATTGTACCGATAATGCCACCTAAACCCACTAATGATAACAATTTAATTAACATTACAATCGCATCTAATGGCAATAAAATCATAGCAAATGTGTATGCCATAACCATAAATGTGAATAAAACGAAAACGGAAAATTGAAACAATCGGATTAAAGCGACGTTAATTTTAACTTTGTTCATGTATTTCTGATCCTAATGAGCATTGAAGCGATTTTTATTGTTAATTCTGATTATTTAAAAAGCCACGAAGTCAACAGTGGCTTTATGCGACAAGTTTAATTCATTTCACTTTTAAATGGTACAACGCGGAAATATCACAATCTCCAAAACCATCCTTCATTAGCTGCTCATAATTTAAGCGGGTTTGTGTTGCCAATGGTAAATTTACACCTGCGTTTTCACCCATACGCTCACAAATCGCTAAATCTTTATGATGTAACGCGACTTTAAAACCTGCTGGATAATTTCCTTCTGTCATACTTAAACCGCGATGTTGTAAAAACCAATTGCCCGACGCGCCACTCGAAATGACATCGATAATTTTATTCATTGGCAAATTTTGTGCTTTTGCAAAAGCCAAGGCTTCCGTCACCGCTTGATTGATACCCGCACCCATAATTTGATTCACGGCTTTTGTGGCTTGTCCTGTTCCTGTTTCACCAATATGAACAATTCGGTTTGCCATTGCCTCCAAAACAGGACGCACTTTTTCTAAAACAGCTGCGTTGCCGCCCACCATCATTGCCAATTTTCCAGAATTTGCACCTTCAACACCGCCTGAAACGGGGGCATCAAGAAAATCTACGTCATGACACGCCAAAATAGCGGAGGCTTGTTTCGCTGTATGACTACTGACGGTGGACATATCAACCACGATGGTATTTGGACGAATGGTTTTGGCGAGCGCGTTGACGACTTCTAAAACATCTTCATCACGCGAAACACACAAACAAATTACATCGACTTGCGTGGCGAGTTCTTCGGGTGAAAGTGCGATTTTCACGTTTAATTTTTGTGCGAGTAATTTCGCTTTTTCAGTGGTTCGATTGTAAACCGTGTTTAAAAAACCTGCGTTGGCTAAATTTGTTGCCATACCGACTCCCATTGAACCTAAACCTATCATGCCGACGTTGAACATAAATTCCTTCTTTTCGATGATGGATAAAATTTGTACTTTTACTCGAAAAAAAAGCCGCGAAACCTGATGGTTTGCGGCTTTTTTAATACTTATTGGCGAAGAGAGAGGGGTTCGAACCCTCGATACGTTGCCGTATACACGCTTTCCAAGCGTGCGCTTTCGACCACTCAGCCATCTCTCCAAATATCTTTTGATTTACTGCTTGAAAGGGCGCAAAGAATAATCGACTTCACGCAGTATTACAAGGTTATCCAGCGTTTTCTTCCAATTCATCCCACCGCGCATAACAACCAACCAATTCATTTTCAATGTTTTTTAATTCATCTAATGCTTCGTTGACTACAGATTGTTCTTGTTTATAAAAATTCGGTTCGTTTATTTTTGCCGTTAATTCGACTTGTTCCGCTTCCAACGTGCTAATCAATTCGGGTAATTTTTCGAGTTCTTGTTGTTCTTTAAACGACAATTTTTTCTTTTTTTCGGCAGTCGAAACAGGTGCAATTTTTTCAACTTTTGGTGTGGCTTTTTTTGATGCTAAAGCCGCAGCTTCTAAAGTTTTATTGTATTCGAGCCAATCAGTATAACCGCCAAAAAACTCTTGAACGTTGCTTGAACCATCTAAGACAAAAATGTTGGTGACAACATTATCCAAAAATGCGCGGTCGTGGCTGACTAACAATAACGTGCCATCAAATTCCAATAATTTCGCTTCCAACAATTCCAAGGTTTCCAAATCTAAATCATTGGTTGGTTCGTCCATCACGATTAAATTCGCGGGTTTCGTGAATAATCGCGCCAATAATAAGCGGTTTTTTTCACCACCCGATAAACTTTTTACAGGTGAACGAGCGCGAGCAGGGGCGAATAAAAAGTCGCCTAAATACGAAATAACGTGGCGTTGCTGACCACCAATTTCTACAAAATCGTTGCCATACGCAATCGTATCGACAACGCTCATTTCAGGATCTAATTGGTCGCGTAACTGGTCAAAATAAGCGATTTCTAATTTTGAGCCTTGTTCAATCGTGCCGCTAGTCGGTTCGATTTGTTTGAGTAATAATTTCAACAACGTCGATTTTCCTGCGCCATTTGCACCGACCAAGCCGATTTTGTCGCCGCGTTGAATCAGCGTTGAAAAATCTTTGATAATTGTTCGGTCGTCATATTTGAAGCTGATATTTTCAACTTCGAGGACTTTTTTGCCTGATTTTTCACCCGTATCTAAGCCGATTTTTGCTTTACCTTGAACATTTCGACGTTCAGAACGTTCGGCGCGTAATCGCTCTAAAGCTCGCACACGTCCTTCATTTCGCGTGCGGCGGGCTTTCACACCTTGGCGAATCCACACTTCTTCATCAGCTAATTTTTTATCAAATTCCGCATTTTGATTCGCTTCATCTTCCAATGCCGCCGCTTTACGAACTAAATAATCGTCGTAAGTGCCTTGCCATGAAACTAAATTACCGCGATCTAAATCGACAATGCGCGTGGCTAATTTTTGCAAAAATGCCCGATCATGCGTGACGAATAATACCGCGCCTTGAAACGCTAAAACTTGTTCTTCTAACCACGCAATACTTTCAAAATCCAAATGGTTGGTTGGTTCGTCAAGCAATAATACTTCAGGATCCATGACCAATGCTCGCGCCAAATCCACGCGCCGCTTCCAACCACCCGACAAGCCTTGTATTTTTAGTTCTGGTGGCAAATTTAATTTGCTTAATGTCGCTTCGACGCGCTGTTGAAATGCCCAACCATCACGCGCTTCGAGTTCATGTTGTAAGTCGCCCAATTCGTTTAAGGCTTTTTCGTCTTCATAATCCATCGTCAACGACAAATCGTGATAACGCGCAATAATTTCGCCCAAATCGCCCAAACCGCTCGCGACGGCATCATAAATGGTCGCGTCTTCGGGTAATTCGGGCGATTGTGCCAACCACGCTAATTTGAGTTCAGGTTGTCGCCAAATATCGCCTTCATCGGGCAACGTGTCGCCCGCGATAATTTTCATTAGCGTCGATTTACCTTCGCCGTTACGACCTAATAAACCGACGCGCTCACCTGCATCGAGTTGAAAATCTGCGTGTTTGAGCAGGGCGTGTGTGCCATAAGCAATTGAAACATTGGATAAACGTAATAAGGGCATTTTTTAATCTGGAGTTAGTGTTTAAAGTTCGACAAAGCCATGCGTGCCGCGTTTGGATTTCACAGCGAGCCAGTCTTTTAAATGTTTGAGTTCTTCTGTTTCGGGCAAATCATCGAGTGGTTGGCGTGTTCGCAATAAACGAAACGCTTTTGATAATATGTCGTAACGTTCACCTGTAATGCCAGCGCGGCGCAAACCAACGCTGTTTAAACGGTAGTGTCGTGCAGGTCGTCCGCCGATTAACATGAAGGGCATTACGTCCATATTTAAGCCTGTCGTGCCTTGTACAATGGCATAAGAACCGACGCGGCAAAATTGATGCACGACAACTGCACCGCCCATAAATACGTTATTGCCGATTTCAACGTGACCGCCAATGGCGACGTTGTTGGCGAAAATCGTTTTATTGCCGACGTTGCAATCATGCGCGACGTGGCTATTGTTCATAAAATAACAATCCGAACCGATGCGTGTTACGGCGTTTTCTTTGGTTGCACGATGCGCGGTAAAACCTTCGCGGAACGTATTGTTATCACCAATTTCTAACCACGTTACAGTTTCAGACTTGAAATGAATATCTTGTGGCAAATCGCCTAAAACAACGTGTGGGTGAATAACATTTCCATCGCCCATTTTTGTGAAAGGTTGAATAACCGCATGGGCTTGAATTTTACAATTCGCGCCGATTTCAACATGGCTTTCAATCACGGCAAATGCGCCAATGGTTACGTTATCGCCAATTTTGGCATTAGGGGAAATGAATGCGGAAGGATGAATGTTTTGTGTCATAAAAAATTAACCTCGTGGGTGAAATTGAGCATGAAGTTTTTGTAAACGTTGACTCGCGACATCAGTATAAATTTGGGTAGTGGATAAATCGACGTGACCAAGTAGCAACTGAACGACTCGCAAATCTGCCCCATGATTTAATAAATGCGTGGCAAAAGCATGACGTAATGTGTGTGGTGATAGCGGTTTAGTAATCTCAGCGTGAAACGCATAACGTTTGATGATATGCCAAAAGGCTTGGCGTGTCATATTGCTTCCACGATGAGTCACAAAAATATAATCACTTTGCCGACCGCTCAACAGCAATTCACGTCCAGCGTTTAAATACGTTTCAAGACAAATCAAGGCTTCTTCGCCAACAGGCACCAACCGTTCTCGTCCGCCTTTACCGACAATTTGCACAACGCCTTGGCGTAAATTTATTTGTTCAAATTTCAAATCAACTAATTCTGAAACGCGTAAACCTGTTGCATACAACATTTCGAGCATGGCTTTGTCACGTTGTCCACGCGGAACAGCGATTTGTGGTGCATTAAGCAAAGCATCGACATCACTTTCTGTTAGTGAATGCGGTAAAATACGAGTAGTTTTAGGTGCGGTAATCAATGCGGTTGGGTCAATAGTAATTACATTTTCACGCAAAAAATAACCATAAAATCGGCGTAGACTAGACAGGATTCTTGCGGTAGTTCGACTGCTTATATCGAGGTGATAACGATTTGTTAAAAACTCAGTGATATTTTCCGCTTCAACGGATAGCAAATCTTTTTTTAACCACGCGCTAAAAATCTTTAAATCGCTACGATAGGCAGAAAGTGTGTTTTTACTCAATCCTTGTTCTACCCAAACGGCATCTAAAAATTGATCTATATATTTTTCAGACGTTGCTGTCATTTTATTATTCGCCACAAATAAAAAAGGCAGCTCAACGCTGCCTTTTCTAAAAATCACGACTTGTCGATTATGCTGATGCTTTAACCGCCAATTTTTCTTTGATACGCGCTTTTCTACCAGTCAAATCACGCAAATAATATAATTTTGCACGACGAACTGCGCCACGACGTTTCACAATAATTTCACTGATGATGTTGCTATGTGTTTGAAAAACACGTTCAACACCCGTACCGTGTGAAATTTTACGCACGGTAAATGCAGAATTTAAACCACGATTACGAATCGCAATTACAACACCTTCAAATGCTTGAATACGTTCACGCTCGCCTTCTTTTACACGAACTTGTACGACAACAGTATCGCCCGATTTAAAATCAGGAATTTGTTTCATTTGTGCTTGGTTGATTTCATCAATAATATTCATTTTTATACCTTGTCCACTTCAACTTTAAATTGTGCCAATAAGCATTCTTGCTCGGCACTTAATGTTTTCTTTTTCAATAAATCGGGGCGTTTTTGCCACGTCCGTCCTACAGATTGTTTCATTCGCCAGCGTGCAATATCAGCATGATGACCACTTAACAACACATCAGGAACAGTATCTCCAGCAATCACTTCTGGACGAGTAAATTGTGGATAATCTAACAATCCGTCACTGTGTGAATCTTCTTGTGCCGATTGAGCGTTGCCTAACACATTTGGCAATAAGCGCGTAATCGCATCAATCACAATCAAAGCAGCAAGTTCCCCGCCGCTAATCACATAATCGCCCAGCGACCACTCTTCATCACAATCGCGTTGAATAAATCGTTCATCAATGCCCTCATAACGACCCGCCACCAAAATTAATTGGGATAATCCACTTGCTTCACTAAGTAATGCTTGAGTCAATAGCTTGCCTTGCGGACTTAAATATACAATTTTACAATCGATTTTTGCGTTAACTTTTGCATCAGTAACAGCATCATGCAATGGTTGATACTTCATAACCATCCCTTGTCCACCACCGAATGGACGATCATCAACCGTTTTGTGACGATCGTGCGTATAATCACGGGGATTCCAAACGTTGAGAGTTACAATTTTATTTTCAATCGCTTTGCCCGTAACACCCATTTTTGCGGTGTGTGTAACCATTTCAGGGAATAGCGTAATAACATCAAAACGCATTTAAAAATCTGCGTCCCAATCCACGCGTATTTTCCGTGTAACTAAATCAATTTGTAATATCACTTGCGGCTGAATAAATGGAATCGCGTGCTGACGTTCTTTATCCTGCACAATGATGACATCGTTTGCGCCCGTTTCGAGTAGGCTATCAATTACACCTAAAATTGCGCCTTCAGTATTTTCAACCTGCAAACCAATCAAATCTGACCAGTAGTACTCATCGGGTTTAGCAGGCGGTAACTTCGCGTAATCAATAAAAATATCCCAACCGATCAACGCTTCTGCATCATTTCGATCAGTAATATCTTTTAATTGTGCAACCACGCCTTTGCTTTGTAATTGCCCAATAATAACTTCAGCGGATTGCGTAGCATCATTTTTTCTTAATAGCCATGGTGAATACTTCAAAATATCTTCACGATGACTGGTAAATGAAAAAATTTTTACCCAGCCTTTAATGCCAAAAACGCCAGATATTTTTCCAACGTGTAATAATTTTTCTTCGCTCAAGAGCAATTACGCAGCAGCTTTTAACGAATCTTTAATCAATTTCGCAACGCGTTCAGAAGGCTGTGCGCCGTTTGCTTTCCAATGATTAACGCGCTCATTGTCTAAACGTAAACGTTCTTCGTTACCACGCGCTAACGGATTGAAAAAACCAATACGTTCAATGTAGCGACCATCACGACTGTTACGGCTGTCTGTGACTACGATTTGATAAAACGGGCGATTTTTTGAACCACCTCTGGAAAGACGAATAGTTACCATCTCATATCCTTAAATAATTGTTGAAATAAATTGGGTTATTCTACGCATTTTTGTTGATAAAACAATATAAAACATCAATCCTATCGACGTAATCCACGCATTTGACTCTTCATACCGCGTACCATGTTTGTCATATTGCCAGATTTCAATTTTTTCATCATTTTTTGCATCATAAGAAATTGCTTCAACATTCGATTTACATCGCTCAATTCTTGCCCACAGCCATCAGCAATTCGTTTTTTACGGTTGCCTTTGATTAAATCTGGAAATTGTCGTTCTTTCATTGTCATTGAATTGATGACACCAATTTGCCGTGCTAGCAATTTATCATTCATTTTTTCTTTTACTTCTGATGGCATGGCATTCATGCCAGGCATTTTGTCCATCATTGAACCAATGCCGCCCATTTTTTGCATTTCCACCAGCTGTTCTTTGAAATCCTCTAAATCAAAACCTTTACCTTTTTTGATTTTTTGAACTAACTTTTCAGCTTTTTCTTTGTCAACGGATTGTTCGATTTGCTCGATTAAACTGAGCATATCACCCATGTCTAAAATCCGTGATGCCATGCGGTCTGGATGGAACGGCTCTAACGCATTGGTTTTCTCACCCATACCGATAAACTTAATCGGTTTGCCTGTAATGTGACGAATCGATAACGCCGCACCACCACGCGCATCACCGTCTGCTTTGGTTAAAATAATACCTGTTAATGGCAAAGCATCATTAAACGCTTTCGCGGTATTCGCCGCATCTTGCCCTGTCATACTATCAACTACGAACAGTGTTTCGATAGGTTTAATCGCCGCGTGCAATGCTTTAATTTCGCCCATCATTTCGTCATCAATGTGTAATCGACCTGCTGTATCGATAATGATAACGTCTAAAAATTTACGTTTTGCGGCATCAATCGCATTGAGGGCAATATCAATCGGTTTTTGTGTAATATCGCTATCGAAAAAGACCAAATCGACTTCATTTGCCAACATTTCAAGTTGCTTAATGGCGGCTGGACGATAAACGTCAGCACTGACGACACCAACTTTTTTCTTGTTATTTTCTTGAAGCCAGCGTCCTAATTTTGCAACAGTGGTTGTTTTTCCTGCACCTTGTAAACCTGCCATTAAAATGATGGCGGGTGGTTGCGCGTTGAGATTTAAACTTTCGTTTTTCTCGCCCATCACTTTGATCAATTCGGCTTGCACCAACTTAATCATTGATTGACCAGGCGTTAAACTACTTTGGACTTCTTGTCCTAACGCGCCCGTTTTTAGATTTTCCAGAAAATCCGTCACTACAGGTAATGCCACATCCGCTTCTAATAAAGCAATACGCACTTCTTGCAACGTATCTTTGATGTTGCTTTCTGTGAGGCGCGACTGTCCTTTGAGTTTTTTGAGGGTGCTGTTTAAGCGTTCGGTTAAATTATCAAACATAATGTGACTCGAAAAAATGAAATCGCTATCTATAAAAAGAGCTGACAAATACTGCCAGCTCGACGTTCAGTGGTATAGTAACACAACGTCAAATATGGCAAAAGGCGCAGATTCAAAGGCGTACAGCATTAACAAAATATAGAGATTAGGTTATGGTGAAATTTATTGCAATAAGCGCGATGCTTGCTTACGGTATAAGTACAGGGTGGTTAGTCTGGCAGTTGCGCGAACAGACGCAATCGCAAAAATCATTACAATTTGCGTGGTTAGCTGCTGCTCTACACACACTATATATTGGTTTACTTTGTCAGCAACAAAATGGCTTTAGTTTTGGTGTACTAAGTGTAGCGTCTTTAACTATTTTGAGCGTGGTGTTGGTTTTATTGTTAACTGCATTGACGAAACCCGTTGAAAAGTTGGGCGTGATATTGTTTCCATTCGCAGCCATTATTTTGGGATTAGATGTGATTATTGATCCATCACCTCATTTATTGCCTGTGCATACGGGAGCAATGGCTGTGCATATTTTGACTTCCGTTTTAGCATTTAGTTTGTTGATGGTGGCAGCATTACAAGCGATATTACTCACTATTCAAAATACGCAATTAAAACGACATCCGCCTTCACGATTTGTTTTGTTATTGCCTTCATTGCAAACGATGGAAACACTATTATTCCAAATGATTACAGCGGGTGTATTGTTGTTGACTGCCTCATTGGGAACAGGTTTTTTATTTCTTCACGATTTATTTGCTCAACATTTAGTCCATAAAACTGTGTTGTCTTTACTAGCTTGGGTAATTTTTTGTGGAATTTTAATGGGTCGGCAACGTTATGGATGGCGGGGACGAATCGCTGTAAATTGGATATTGGCAGGTTTTGTGCTTTTGTTATTAGGTTACTTTGGCAGTAAATTTGTGTTAGAACTGATTCTGATAAAAGTTTGAAATACATTTTTGTGTTTTTAAATCATTTTAGTCGTGAATCGATGACGCAATATAAGCTGCTAATGGCGTTATTATATTAAAAACTGTGACCTAGTTCACATATCTCATGTACTACTGTAAATTTTAATCATTTTACTGTAAACGGGTTTGACAAATAGGGTTGGGATGTTTAGCATTGTGTCGTAACAAGTCACGACCTTGTAATATTTTTTGCAGTAAGATTTACTTTTCACACTTACCTTTTTAGGATTTTAAAATGGCAACGATAACATATACCCCACTAATTTCAGATGGTAACAGTGGCTATACTAGCGATATAACGCTGGATGGCGACACGTTTGCAGATGGTGATCAAACTGTCACTTTTGATGGTGGATCAACTGAGGCTACATTGTCTAAAATTGATGACACCACTGCAATATTGACTTTTAGCTCTATTCCAACAGATGGTACACCAACATTTCCAGTTGAAGCATTTGCAGAAGGTAGTATTCCAGACGGTGCGGATATCGTATTTGATTTAACAGCAGTGAATGCTGGTGATCCTGTAACTGATCCTGTAACTGATCCAACTGTTATTACTGACATTGTCGATGTTGACGGTAAAACGGTTGTTGAAGATGATGCTCATACTATTGACGCTAGCGAAATTAAAGCAGGCGTAACAATTAAAGGCACCGCAGAACCTTCATCTACTGTGACATTAACTTTTAGTTATGCTGGTGCAACTGATCCAGCAACTGATCCAGCAACTGATGCACAAACTGCAGTAGCTGCAGCACAGGCAGCTTTTGATGAAGCGCAAGCAGTAGTTGATGATGAAATTAACAATAATGGAGAAGCATCAGCAGAATCTACAGATGCTTTGGCCGCTGCACAAACGGCGCTTGATGAAGCTAATGCAACATTACAGGCTCTTGTGCCAGCAGATGGAGTAGTTGCGGACAGTGCAGCCTCCGAAATTTCGATTACTGAAACAGCAGATGAAAACGGCAACTGGTCTCATGAATTGACAGCTGCGGATTTAAATCAATCAGGTGAATTAACCATTGTTGCTACAGCAAGTAAGGACGGCGTAGATGGTGATTCATCTGATCCGTACGTTGTTACTGTTGATACCACAGCACCTCCTGCTGACACAAGTTTCGTTGAAGCAGATGCAAACGATGGCAGTATTGCAGGTGAAGGCATTGTTTTAACATTACCGGGCGATGAAAAATTCTGGTCAGACGACAGTGGTTCACTTAAAGGTGAAGATCTAATCGCATACGCTAATGATCTTGGAATTAACATCATTGACGGTGTTCCTGCTGGCTTGACTGCTGAATTAAAAGTTAGTGATGACTTAACATCAGCAACGTTAATTCTGACAGGTAACGCGGTACAAAATAATGTAGCCAATGATGCTAATGTTAGCGTTAAATTTGACGCTGATTTAAGCACTTTCTTCCAATCAGGTAATGTTCCATCTGGATGGGAAAATCAAACTTTCCCCATCACATTTGAAGACAAATCTTCTGTTACGGTTGTAAATACATTACACGAAAGCTCACTCAATAACGGTACAGTAGAAGGCAGTATCGTATTCACGCTTAATAACGAAGAATTCGCACAGGGTAACAAACCAACTATTGACGACTTGGACGGATTAACATCAGTATTTACTGTTAGTGACGACGGCAAAACAGGTACGTTGACTTTCACAGGTGAAGCAACAGAGTCTACAACAGATTTCAATTTGAATATTTCATTTGACTCTGGAAACTTTGTCAATGGGACATTACCTCTTGAATATGTGCAAGAAGGCACTAGCACTCCATTTGACGCAACAGTTAGCATAGATCCACAAACCATTAACTTCATTACGCCTACTTTAGCTGTTACTGATAACTTCGCAAAAGACGGTGTAAACTTTGATTCCGGTTGGGAAGGTGGCGATGCTCATTCAACATCGGTAACACTTACATTGGGTGATGCTAACTTTATCAAAGACAATTTGAATTTAACCAAATTTATTGATAAAGCAACTTTGCCGACTGGTGTTACTGCTGCGTTACACGCAACGGGTTTGAATACAGCTGAATTAGTATTGACAGCTACAGATAGCGTTAAAAATTTTGATGCAAGTAGTGTCAAAATTGATTTACCAAAAGTAGTCTTTGCAAATCGTGTTGATGTTGCTGATCGTAGTTTCTCGGTAGAAATCACCAATAAAGATGAATCAGCTCCAGAAGTTCAGGGTTTCGCAGTAGATGGTGGCAATGTCATTACTGATCAGCAAAGAGACGGAACTACTATTTCGGGTACAGGTGAGCCAGGTTCAACAATCACATTAACCTTTGGTACTAACAGTGCTGTTACTGTAAGTTCTTCATCTCCTAATGAAATTACAGATGCCGCTCTAAGCGATGCAACAACTGCTTTAGAAGCAGCTCAAGCTAAATATGAACAAGCTGTTATAGCGGTTACATCTGCGACAGCAGCAGATTTTGAAGCTGTAAAAACAACGTTAACAGCATCTAAAGAAGCGGCAACTAATCTAAGTGATCTTCAAAATGCAGATCCTGTTGATGATGCGGCTGTTTTGGCAGCGCAAACTGAATCAGAAAATGCGGATGCTGCTTATGCTGCAGCTCAAGCGATTATTGATGATGCACTTGCTGCTGATGGTGTCGATACAACTGCCATTGACGCTGCTACTGCTGAAATGATTCCTGCACAAGCCGTCATAGACGCAGCAAATGCGGTCACTTCAGCAGAAGATGAATTAGCAAAGATTGACCCAACAGATACTGAAGCCGTAACTAGCGCAAAAGAAACAATCGCTACATTACAAAGCGAATTTGACGTAGCTAACTTAGCATTTACAGGTATCGCAGCAGTAGATCCAGCAACTGATCCAGCAGTAGATCCAGCAGTTGATCCAGCAGTAGATCCAGCAACTGATCCAGCAGTAGATCCAATCGCGATAGAAGATAAAACGGGAACTGATCCATTAACTTCAGCAGCTCCAATATCAATATCAGAAGCTGATACAATTAGTACAGCTACTGTTATTGTTAAAGACGATGGTACTTGGTCTTATGTTTTAAACCCTACTAGTGATTTGCTTCCTCATAATGGTTACGGTGCTGAGATTGTTCAGGTTGTCGAAACTGATAAATCAGGTAACCACAGTACGCCGAAAACAATCGTTATTGAATTGAAAGATACAACAGCTCCAACAGTAACTTTTGATACAGTCTCAGGTAATAGCAGCATCACAGCTGCTGAAAAATCAGACGGTGTAACATTGGAAGGTAACACAGAAGTTGGTGCAACAGTCCATCTTTCATTTGGCACGGAAGAAACTCCTGCAACAGGTGAAGTTATCGTAGATGAATCTGGGCATTGGTCTTACGACTTAACTGCAGATGATGTAGCTTATGACAAAGAAGTTGACGGTTCCTTAACCATCAATGTTACCGCTGAAGATACTGCTGGTAATATCACTAAGCAAGCTGAACACCAAGTCGTAGTTGTTCCTGATACGACTCCACCAGCTGTACCTGAGTTTGCTGCGATGGATATTGTTGATGATAGTGGTGACTATCCACTAAAAGGTACTGTTGATGTTTCTGGAGAATCAGATCCAGAAAGTATCACTATTTCATTAACATTCGGTGATAAACCTGTTCGTACAGGTATTCCTGTAGATGCAGACGGTAATTGGGAATATCAACCAGCCACCGAAGATCTTTATACTTTTGTAAAAACAGGTTCAGGTAGGACTGCGACATATACACCAGTTGAGGTGACATCTATTGCCGCAGAAGCTGTTGATAAGGCAGGTAATCATTCTGTTAGTGCTGATTTTACAATTCCATTACCAATGATGGATATATTGCCAGAAATTACATCGGCTGACGGAAACGTTAAAGACGGCACAATTACACTTTCAGAAAGAGATGGTTCAGGTGCTGTGATATCAGGCACTGCAGAAATTGGTGCTTCGATTAAATTAACTTTCGCTGATGACTCGACAGTTAATGCAGGCGTTGCGAAAGATGATGGCACTTGGTCTTATACATTGAAATCAGCTGATTTTGCGAAATTGGAAGCCGATGGCTCGATTACAGCAACAGCGTCTCTTTTAGGTGTTCAAAATGCAACTTCTGATGCATTCCAAGTTGCTGTGGATTTTTCAGCACCTACTGCGGCACCGACTGCTGCAACAGATGTAAAAGTTCTTGGTGATACCAACGGTGATGGTGTGTTAAACATTGCTGAAGCGGGTACATCGGTTAAAGTCACAGCAAATGGTGTAGATGCTAACGCTTCGGCAACTTTGCGTTTAAACGACAATTCGTTGACTACAGCTGATGGAGTGACAGTCACAACTGATGCCTCACAAACTGTGACGTTCACTGTGCCAAAAGCATTGTTAACTGGAGCGACCGTTGATAGTACTTTTGTGGTCGGTCTTGAAAACTCCGTTAACACGGGTACTCCAGTATTGAGTGAGCCTTCAGCGGGTTTCAAAGTAGATTTTGATGCTCCAGCTGCACCAACTGTGGGTGCTTCAGGCGGTAAAATTAGTATTTCTGGCTTAGAAGATGGTGCATCGTATACTTACACCATTAAAGGTTCTGCGCCTGTGACAGACAAGGTAATAGCGGGAAAAACTACTGCATTGATTGATTTCCCTGCGGGTGTAAGTTCATTAGCGGCTAAAGATGTAACCGCTACGCAAACTGATAAAGCTGGGAATCCAGGTGTAGCTGGAAGCAATGACGCTATACTGCAAGCTGGAACATTATTAACAGGTACTGATCCTGTTGTTGGTAAAGCGGGGAGTGCGGATGTCTTTATTTATAATGTTACATCAAGTGGTTCAACGTTAGTTGGGCAAAATGGTGATGTGCAAATTAATGGGTTTGAGCCGTTACTTGACAAAATTTTGTTGGTTGATAGTGCAGGGTTGTTAAAATCTGCAACTAGTCTCGATGTAGCTCAAGATCGTAGTCATAAAACAACTATGATTGATTTTGATTCAAAAGTAGTGCCTGCTACAACTGCAGGTGCCGAAGATCAAACATTCACCCAGTCAATTACATTGAACGGTGTTGTTATTGCTGACACTATTAGTTCAGTTTTGCTTTTTGCATAATTACTAATTTTGTTTTCATTGCGTGCCTTTTATTTCAAGGCACGCATTAATTTAAGAATTTATTTTATTTTCACAAAAGGAATCAAAAAATGAGTACTACTAAAAAATTCGTAGGAACTTCCGAAAACGAAGTGGTTGAGATTAAAAACAGCACACCTTTTAACTATTTCAATGGTAAAGGCGGAGATGACATTTACGTTATTAGCCCAAGACTAACAAAAGACATCACGATTGCTGATAATTCAGGTAACAACATCATTAATTTACCGAATGGCATTACCATCGCAAAAACTGTTTTTTATGTTGACCAAGTAGATTACACATTAAGCACTGGTGCGGTTGTTAGTGTGTTGGGTGGCTCGAACATGGGTAACATCAAATTTGTATTCGGGGACTTAGATCTTGATCAAGATCTTTCTACAGATGCAGGTAAAGCAGCATTAACAGCAAACGCGGTAGTTAATACTTTTACTGAATCAGCAAAAAAGTTTGGTGTAGATGTTTCTACCTTGACAGCTGACAGTGCGCCTGTTGAAACAACTAAGAATGTAGCACTTAACGTCACAGTTGTTACGGCAGCTGATGGTATTAAAACAGCCGCCGCAGCTATGGTTGATGTTTTAGATACTGCTGCACCTGTACTTAAAACTGCTGTTGTAGCAGAAGATGGTAAAAGTGTTGCGTTAACTTATGATGATGCTTCATTATATACAGCCAAAACCGCTGATGCGTCTGCATTTTCAGTGACGGTTGACGGTACGAAGTTCGCAGCTGCAACAGCGGTAGTAAAAGATGGCACAGTTACATTGACATTAGACAATGCGATTGCAACAGGTCAGAAAGTGACTTTTGATTACACTGCACCGTCTTCTGAAGCAAAACCAACCACGACTGATGCAGCCATTCAAGATTTCGTAGGTAACAATTCTCTAAGTTTAGTTGCTAAAGCGGTAACTAACTCTTCAACCGTTCCTGCTGATACTAAAATTCCTGAATACCAAAGCGTAGCTGTTAACGAAGCAGGCAACAAAATTGTTTTGACTTACGGTGAAGCTTTAGCAACAACAACTGCTTCAGCTTATGCATTTAAAGTTACTGTTGATAGCAAAGTAGTTACTCCAGCGTCAGTAGCCGTTGATGGTGCTACTGTTGTCTTAACAATGGCGAAAACAATCATTGCAGGTGCGGATGTTAAAATTCAATACACTGTGCCAACTGTATCGACAAGCAAAACTAACCCAGCTATTCAAGATTTAGTAGGTAATGATGCAGCAGGCGTTGGTTCAACTGACGCTCCAATTCCAGTCACTAACAACTCTACAATTGATGGCACAGCTCCAACACTTGTAGCAGTAGACGGTGGTGTTATTCTTGATGAAAGCGGCAAAAACGTTGTAATCACATACAGCGAAGAATTATCAAGCAAAGCAGCGACAGTAAATGACTTCACTATCACAGTTGATGATATAGCGGTTACAGCAACTAATTTGACCATTTCTGGTCCTACTGTTTCTTTGGCATTGCCGAAAACAATAACTCAAGGTCAAGTTGTAAAAGTAACTTACAACGCACCTATAGCCGATGGTACTGCAACTAACGCAGCTATTCAGGACGTTACGGGTAACGATGCTTCTGGTATTGCAGCAGTTGCTGCCACCAACAAATCACAAATTTCTCCTGCGAAATCATTGATTGCAGGTGTAGAAACTGTTACAGGTACAGACAGTGACGATGTTATTACGGGTCTTGTAGCTACAACTGATACAGAAACAACCTTAAATGTAACTGATGTTATCAATGGTGGTGCAGGTGATAACACATTAAACGTTACTTTAGGTGCTAGCTTCACAGGCTTCACAACAGGTAGCTTAAAAAATGTTCAACACGTGAACTTAAGCTCGAAAGTTGTTGATGGTTCATCAGCACTTGATTTCAACGTAGCTAAAGCAACTGGCGTTACTTCATACAACATTGACGCAACCAACAACACACCGATTAGCTTAGGTTCTGTTACATCAATAGCTGATGTTAATTTATACAACTTGAAAAAAGGCTCATTGGCTGTTAGTTACGATACAACTTCAACGAATTCACCTGGTTTAGCGGCCAATACTTCCGATACTCAAAAAGTAACCTTAAACAATGTCGGTGCAACTTCAACAACGGGTGGTATTGATGTAAGTATCAATGGCGTTGAAACTTTGAGCTTAACTTCTGCAGGTAGTGCCGCAAACAAAGTGTTGTTGGAAAATGTTGCTGCAGCGAAAACTATCAGTGTAGCAGGTACTGCAGCGATTACGGTTAGCAGTGTTCCAACGACTTTGACATCATTTGATGCTTTTGCAGAAACTGCTGCTGTAACGGCTACTTTAACTAATGCTTCATCAAGTCTTGGTACGATTGCTGGTGGTGCTGGTAACGATACATTCACTATCGACCTTGCAAAAATTGCTGCTACGGCTGCAATTTCTGGTGGTAAAGGTGATGATACATTGATTATTAGTTCAACTAAAGGATCAGCAACTAGTGCAGCGTTTGCATTAAGTAACATCGAAACCTTGAGTGTTAAAACGCTTTCAACTGCTGGCAACTTAACCATTTCAGGTGATTCATTTGATACAAGCTTAACCAAATTGTTGGTGGCAGCGGATCTTGGTGCAAATATCAACCTCACACCGAAAGCGGCTGATTTTACAGTAACATCAACGGATGGTGCATCAACTGGTAGCACTGTAACGATTGATAACACAGGTATCGCAACGGTTAAATACACTGCAAGCAGCACAGCAACAACTTCTGTTGATAACAATCTTAACTACACTTTGGTTAGTGCAAAAAATGCATTGATTAGTATTGATAAATACGTCAATGCTACAGGTACTATTAAAGCTTACAACGCAGACAATTTAAGTGTTACAGCTATAAATGGTAAATTAACTGGTGCAAGCATTCAGGCTGCTGGAGCAACAGGCAGTGCAACAATCACAACAGGCAGCAACGCAAGTACGATGTCATTGGTTGCAGCACAATTGACTGATTTAGCAGTAGTAGCTGGTGGAAGTCTAACTTTAGACACCACTCTTTCTAAATTAAGCAGTGTAAAAACATTATCGGTTACACAATCTGATGGTACGTTCACAGCAGGTGCGGTAGGTGTTGCTCAAAAAGTAACGTTGAATGGTGCAAGTGGTACGATTGTATTGGGAACGTTAGGTTCATCATCATCAACAGTTGGCGTAGATTTAACAGCGACAGGTTTGTCAGGTGGTTTAAGCGTAGCTACTGGTGCGCTTGAAGCAATCAAAGGTGGTAGCGGTCCAGTCAGTGTTAATGTTTCTGGTACAACAGGTGCTGTGACTATTGGTGCAATTTCGACTTCTGGTGCTGCAACAGTTAATGCAGCTCGCGCTTTAGGAGCTGTAAAGTTAGGTACTATTGATGCTAACGCAATTAGTGTTGATGTAACTAAAACAACGACTGCTCCTTCTGGTACACAGTTTGGCACTATGACAGCTGGTCAAACTGTAGACTTCAAAGGTTCAACAATTCTTGACAACACTGTAACCATTGCAGGTAGTGCAACATCTGAATCATTGGCTGCAACACTTACAGGTGGTATTGGTAATGACCAATTCACTGTTAATGGTGGTGCAAAACAAACCAGCATCACAGTTGTAGCGTCTAACGCGGGTCCTAGTGATAGCACCAATACGATTGCTATTAACGATATAGCCAATACAACTGGAACAGTTGCTCATGCTATCGATGCAACAGGTGTAGTTGGTTACAAAACTACTATCACAACAGGGAATATCGCAACAGCTGTTAAAGCATCAAACAATGGCGATACCATTGTTGGTGGCACAGGTAATGATACGGTTACTGGCGGTACTGGTAATGATTCAATTTCTGCTGGTGCAGGTAGCGATAGCGTTACAGGTGGCGCAGGTGACGATACTTTTGTATTAACCACAGCTTCAACAGGTATAACAACCATTAATGATTATGGTAAAGGTACTGACATCATTGCATTCTCACCTTCAAACACAACTGCTTTCTCTGGTGCAGGTAAAGTAAATGTTACTTTAGTTGATTCAGCAAC
Organism: uncultured Pseudomonadota bacterium; assembly: GCA_903847275.1. Classification (GTDB taxonomy): domain Bacteria; phylum Pseudomonadota; class Gammaproteobacteria; order Methylococcales; family Methylomonadaceae; genus UBA10906. Next base: position 7,012 of record CAINDC010000143.1, on the reverse strand, counting down.
AGGCATTGCGCTTGATTTATCAACAAAGTTAGGTTCTGCAGGTGGTGTTGCAACGGTTACTGGTGGTACAGGTGCTGATACAATCACTGGTGGTACAGGTGCTGACAGCATTTCAGGTGGTGCAGGTAATGACAGCATTATTGGCGGTGCTGGTGTAGATACAATTGTTGCTGGTGACGGTAATGATATTGTTGATGCAGGTGATGGTGCTGACACAATCACTGGCGGTTCAGGTGACGATTCACTTACAGGTAGTTCAGGTAATGACACCATTACAGGTGGCACAGGTAATGACACACTAGTGGGTGGTGCTGATGACGATAGCTTCATTGTTGATTCAGGTACGGATACGATTACAGCAGCTGATTGGAATGTAGGTACCAACTTGTTGAATATCTCTGCTGCAGCTACAGCAAAAATCACTGTAGCTGCTGGGGGTCTTTCACTGAATACATTTGGAACAATTACGAACGCAGGTACCTTGTTTGTTGACGGTTCTGCTGCAACAGCTAGCGTGACCGTAACTGGTTCATCAGGTGTTGATTCGATTACTGGTGGTTCAGGTACTGATTCGATTGATGCTGGTTCTGGTAACGACATTATTGATGGCGGTGCTGGTTCTGACACTATTGTTGGCGGCTCAGGTGATGACACTATTACGGGCGGTGCAGGTAGCGACGTTGTAACAGGTGGTGCTGGTGCTGATACTTTCGTATTAAAAGCAGATGCAACTGAAATCTTGACCATTCAAGATTGGGGCTTAGGTACAGACGTATTAAGCGGTGCCTTCACAGGTGCAGGTAAATTAGCTCTGAACTTGGCATCTGCAGGCGTTTCGTTCAGTGTTTCAAATATTTCTTCAGCGTTAGGTACTTCAGGTGCTGCAACCATCACTGGTGGTGCAGGTAATGATAGCATTACTGGCGGTGCAGGTAACGACACTATCTTAGGTGGTGCAGGTTCTGACAGCATTACAGGTTCAACAGGCGATGATACTCTTAGCAGTGTTTCAGGTCTCAATACTATCGACGGTGGTGATGGTAATGACTCTATCACTGGCGGTAGCGACAGCGATACGATTACTGGTGCAGCAGGTAACGATACCTTATTAGGTGGTGGTGGTGCTGATACTATTAGCGGTGCAGCTGGTAACGATTTAATTTCTGCAGGTGCAGGCACAACTACTGTTTCAGGTGACTTTACTGGCGATACGCTTGATGGTGGCGATGGTGATGATACTATTTGGGGCAGCGATGGCTCAAACAGCATTACAGGTGGTGCAGGTAATGACACTATTGACGGTGGTGCTGGTTCAGATACCATCACTGGTGGTGGTCAAGCCGATAGCATCACAGCTGGTACAGGCGACGATACTATCAAATTTGGTTCCGCAGCTGAAGTTGCCGCTGTGGCGACTGTTACTGGTACGAGCGGTACTGATACGCTTGTAATTACCGCTGCAACAACATCACTTGTTGACGCGAATCTTTCTAAAGTTGCAGCTATTGATGTATTACAGTTGACGGGTGCAAGCACTATCGTTCTTGGTACGAATGCGAATACAGCAACTATTGCTACTGTTATTGCTGGTGCGGGTGCAACAAATATCACCAATACCGCAGCAAGTTTAACAACTGTTGACTTAGCAACTGCTCATGCAACGTCGTTGATTGTTAATTCAAGTTCAAATCTTACTGTCACTAACGACGTGTTAACGACATCTATTACTGCAACAGGAAGCACTGGTACGTTGAGTGTAACTGCTGCTAATGCAACAGGTAATGCTTTAGCGATTGTTGCAGGTGGTGGTAGTGTTTCTGTTACTGGTGGTGATGCGACTGATACGATTACTGTGACAGGATTGGCAACCGCAGGTAAGACTTTCGATGCAACTGGTGTTGCTGCGAAGTTCAATGTTACAGCTAGTGCGGGTTCACAAACTATTACTACAGGTGCGGGTTCTGACACCATCACTGGCGGTGCTGGTTCTGATGCTGTTACTGGTGGTAATGGTGACGACGTTTATATATTCAATGGAATAGCCGACATAGCTGCGGGTGATACGATTACTGAATCATCGGGAGCTGGAACGGGAACGCTGGATACTATTTCTGTTATCGCTGATACAGATTTCAGTACAGTAACGGCTCTTGGGCTTACTAATGTTGAGCAACTGTTGATTGCATCTGGTACAACAGCCATCTTTATTGGAGCGCAGTTAACAGCTTCGTCACTTATTATTGGTGCAACAAGTTCAACTCCTGCTCATTTAATTGTTACTGCTACTACAAATACAACAACCGATTTATCATCGTTGGCATTTACTGCTCCTACTGTAGGTACAGCACAAAACGCATTTGATACGGGTGTTGATACTGTAGTGATTAACGGTGCTGGTGGAAGTAACACTATCAATGGTACAACCCTTGCCGATACCATCAACGGTACTGGCACAGGTATTGATACGATTGACGGTAAAGCAGGTAACGATACTATCATTGGTGGTGCGGGTTCTGACGTTATCACTGGTGGTGCGGGTGTTGATTCATTAACGGGTGGTACAGAATCGGATACATTTGTAACAACCGTTGGTGCTGCATATACAACAGCTACTGCAGATAGAATTACTGACTTCGCTGTTGGTGCTTCTGGAGATGTTATTCAAATCAGTATTGCTGATAGTACTGCTATTGCAAATCTTGGCATTTTGGCAATGGGTGATGGTTCAACTGCAATTACAGGTGCCATCTCATTAGATACTGTTACAAAAGGGACACCTATAACGCTGGGAGCAACCAAAGAAGGTCTTATCGTTACTGGTACCTATGCAGATGCAACAGCATTGAAAGCAGATTTGGGTAGTACAGGCACAACCGCAGTAACGTGGGGAACAGGTACTATGGCTACTACAAATGGTTTCTTAGTTGTGTGGAATGATGGTGCAAATACACACGTTTCAGCTGTTTCTGATGCTGGTTCTGATGCAGCATGGACAGTAGCTGATTTAGCTGTAACGGACATCGTCGTATTAACAGGTGTATTGACAGCGTTTAACACTGCTAACTTAACGGCTGTTGCCTAAGTTGTAACCACAGCAAAGCGGGCAGCAGCATCGCCCGTTAGCTTGAAACGCTAAATAAAGCCCTCATCGTGTGAAAGTACGGTGGGGGTTTTTCATGTTGGAGGGTGTGGTAGAATTGGCGGCAACTTTATAATGATTACAAACAGAAAATGTTGAATACCGTTGCTGAATTACCAAGCTATATTTCTTTTGCTGAAAAGCATTTAACATCAGAGGAACGACAATCTATCATTGACTTTCTAGCCAAAAATCCTAAAACAGGTGACATTATGCCTGGTACTGGTGGTGTAAGAAAATTACGTTGGGGTAAAGGCAATCGCGGCAAAAGCGGTGGTGTTAGAGTAATTTATTATTTCCATAGTGACAGATTACCGCTGTATTTAGTGACACTTTTTGCAAAGAATGAGCAAGACAATCTAACAGCTGAAGAACGTAACGATTTGGCAAAATTAGTTGATATTCTGATTTCTACATGGGAGAAAAAACGATGAGCGAAGCATTTGAAAGAATTAGTCAGGGCTTAAAAGAAGCCATTGCCCATGCGTCTGATGAAGGAATTACAGGCGTTGTGGTTCACACGTTAAAACCTGAAAAAAGTGCAACAAGAGAGCAGGTTGCGCCAATCATTCAACGAGTTACTTCACGCTTTGTCGCTGAAAATAACAGTGTTCTCACGCACTAAATGTAAAAACAAAGCCCTCATCATGCTTCGGCAGGGTGGGGGGCTTTCATGTTGGAGGGTGTGGTAGAATTTGGGCTGGATTAACACTTATCGGAGGTAATTATGATTTTTCATGTGACGCTAGAAGATGCTGAAGATGGCTGGATTGTTGCTGAATGTCCTGCATTAGCGGGCTGTGTGTCGCAAGGTCGTGACGAAAAAGAAGCTCTTACAAATATCCAAGAAGCGATTTCGGCGTGGTTATGGGCAGAAGATCAAAAAGCGATTGTTAATCTGCCGCCAAATTTAGCTAGACCGCCAATGATGGTAATGGTTTAAACATGGGCAGACTAAACAACATTTCAGGGAAGGAAGCAGTTGCCGCCTTTCTCAAAGCAGGGTGGCTAATTATGGGACAGGTTGGAAGTCATTTAGTGATGACTAAACCAAATATGCGAGCCAATTTATCAATTCCACAACACAAAGAATTATCTGTCGGTACATTGCGAGTGTTAATTAAACATTCGGGGTTAACCGTTGAAGAATTCAGAAATTTACTGTAACTAAAATTCAATTAAAAGGAACAAAAGATGACAACCATCAAAATAGATGACAAAGACTACGACTTAGAAACCTTATCAGACGAGGCAAAGAACCAACTCGTCAGTCTACAATTCGTCGATGCAGAACTACAACGCCTTAATGCACAAGCGGCGGTACTCCAAACAGCCCGTCTTGCTTATGCCAATGCGTTAAAGGATGCGTTGCCGCCTGTGCATTAGAATCAAAGCCCTGCTTCGGTGGGGCTTTTTATTTAGCCCCCCAGCCACAACCGTCGCAGAAATAGAAGCCTTAAAGCAAGAAACGCGCAAAAGGAACCATCTTATATGAAATAGGTCACCGTGACCTTTTCAGCGGGCAATTCAGCCTACATAAGAAGGATTCAATCATGTTCACAATAATAGTCGCAAAAAAGGTCGTTGTAGTTGTCGTCAAAGTCGCTTTGGCACTGCTCGGAGTCTAAGTCATGGCAATCATCATAACCGCAATAGGCGTAGGCGCAGCGTTACTTCTATTTCATCCAACAAGAACAATCGGCGGAATCGTGCTGTTACTTGTTTCGTACATATTTCCAACGATTGATTTGGCACTGGCAGGGTTGTTGCTGATCGGGATGGTGCTAAATGTATGTTGATTTAGTGTTTGAGTTAGCGGTTGTTGCCTTGCTGATTTGGCTGGTGTTAGAGCCACCCATGTGGGCGTTGTTGCCGCTGGTGTTGCTGTTCGGGTAGAGATGCAGAACCGCACAAAGTAGAACCACGTCGTTTCTGGGCAGAACTGAAACTTTTAAGCCCCTTTGTCGAGAAATTGTTACGTTTCTTAGACTTAGGGGCATTAGGTGGTGCAGTTGACGGATGGCGACGAGTGGCTTGCATTTCACATGGCGAATTCGACATGAGGGAAATCTCAGTTTGCTTTTCAACAAGGTTTAATAAGATAATAACCCCACTTGAGCGATTCCATTTGGTCTCGTTGTCGCAACTGGGTTGTGACGGTTTGCTGCATAGTAAGCGCAGGATAGTGATGTACCAGTACAAATTTCCCTCATTCACTTGTTAGGCTTTTCTTCGCCTTGCTTTTGTGAATATATTTTGAACTTTACTACCTATTCTGAACTTAACTATTTGGACAAATACTATGAGCTTTACAAGTACAACCGAAATATCCCCCATTCAAGTTGGCGAAACAGCGAATGTTGAAGCCACTGAATCACAAATCACCACAACACCAGACGTTGAAGCGACAAGCGTTGAAATCATTGAAGTAACTGAAACAGCAAATGCTGAACCCGCCGAATCAGACATCATCAAAACACAAGTCACTGCGCCACCAATCACTGTAGCTGAAGCCGTTGAAATAAACGACACATGCCTGACAGATGAATCATTCACCAGTAATTTACAAGCCGCTTCTTTGTGGTTTGATTTTGGTTACAAAGTAATTCCACTAATGCCAAATTCAAAGCTGCCCGCGACTAAATGGGATTCTTGGCTTAATGGTTTGTCTGCTGGGAAAATAACCAACTATTGGGAAATCAATACAAAGCACGAATTAGGATTCATTGTTGGCGATGACATTATGGTTCTCGATGCCGATAGCCCAGAATCTACTGCAGCACTCTATAGCATCGAAAATGCTCTTGGCATTACACCTAATTTGATTGTGAAAACCGCTAAGGGTGAACATCACCATTTCAAGCGGGCTGCAGGCACCTATGCAAAGACTGATTCGCATGATACAGCGCAATATCCTAACCGTATTGACGTTAAAACAGGGCGTTCGATGGTTATCCTACCGCCTAGCACTGGCAAAGAAATCGAAATTTGCGATGCAGCTAACGCCGATGATTTGACTGAAATTAACCAGGATGTCATTGACGCTATTTTCAGGCACAACGGCAGACCTGTACCGCGTCCACAAGGATTAGTTACGGCACCTTCCGTTTCACCTGAGAATCATAAAAAGCTCGCTCTATTGCTTGACAGACTCGATGCAGACTTAGGTTATGAGGATTGGATTCATGTCGGGATAGCTATTTACCATGAAACAGGCGGCAGTGATGATGGTTTAGCCCTGTTCAATTCATGGAGTAGCAAAGGTGCTAAGTACAAAGGTGTCAGTGAAATAAGACTAAAATGGCAGTCATTTAAATTCGGTTCAGCCACACCTATTACGATAGGGACAATCTACAAAATGCTTAGTGATCGTGGTGTTGACTGGAGAGCTGTTGAACTTGATGCCGATGATGAATTTAAAATCTGCACCGATGTAGCCATTCCTTTTACTCAATTTAGTTTGAGGGGACAATCCGAACTACTTGAAGCCAATCTTCAGAATGAGGTATTGATTTTTGGGAAAATTGCTGTTCGCGGTCACTTAACGGCGATTTATGCTGAATATGGTAGTGGAAAAACAGTTGTCATGTTTCATCTGGTAGTTAAGTCTATAGATGAAGGCTTAATTGACCCCGAAAAACTCTTTTATTGCAACATGGATGATTCACTACAGGGGGTATTGGATAAGAATCGTCTTGCCGAAGAATACGGGTTCCATTTATTGTCTGAAGGCTGGGTGCGATTAAAAGTGTGGGGAATTTAGTAGAATATCGTTATTTAAATTGACAGAAACCATGACTAAAAACGACCAAATTTTCCTCAACCGCCTAAATGAACATCCAGAACTGCGTGAACGAATGGAAGGACTTTTGA
>CAINDC010000142.1 GCA_903847275.1 uncultured Pseudomonadota bacterium | reverse complement strand
CAGGTGGGTTAATTTTATGCAAAATCAGTGATCCACTATTTTAAAGTACCTTGATTTTTAAAGGTTTTAAAAAATATCAACATCCTCTTATTTTTTATATCTTATTGATTTTACTACCCGCACTGGTTTGCAGGGACTACCGAAATTTGGGCTTCGGTGTGTTCATTTGTGGATTCTAACTCAAAATATCTGTAGATAATGAGAAGTTACCATTTTTCTAAAAACACGCACATATCTTTGGACGAATATCTTCCACTATGGAATTACCAAGCCATGGGAGCAAAATGACCGAATCGGGAAGTTATTTTTGACCGAATCCTTGGACAACTTTGTAGGGATTTGGTCATGTTTTCAAGCTAAAAAGTCGAACATCTCGTGAAAATAACGACTTATACCATTAGTAATGGCGGAGAGTGAGGGGTTCGAACCCTCGATGGGAGTTAAAGCCCATACTCCCTTAGCAGGGGAGCGCCTTCAGCCGCTCGGCCAACTCTCCGATTTACTTACTAGTTTTCTATTGGATATGAAGCAGAAAAATCCTGCTCTTTTTTGATTCGATCGTAAATTTCTTCACGATGAACAGAAACCTCTTTTGGTGCATTCACACCGATACGAACTTGATTGCCCTTAACACCTAAAACAGTGACAGTAACTTCGTCACCAATCATTAACGTTTCTCCTACTCTACGAGTCAAGATAAGCATAATTAACTCCTTTTAATGTTTTAAACTCTTCGCTATTGTACAACGAAGAGTAATCAAGACGTGGAAATTATAACAAATTTTGAAAAATAATAAAGCTCAAATCACGTTTATGCGTGTTCCAAGTCAAATGCACTATGCAAAGCGCGAACTGCCAATTCCAAATACTTTTCATCAACAACAACCGAAATTTTAATTTCAGAAGTCGCAATCATTTGAATGTTAATGCTTTCATAAGCAAGGGTCTTAAACATTGTGCTAGCAATTCCCGCATGCGAACGCATTCCTACACCGACAATCGATACTTTCACAATATTGTTATCGCCAGTCACTTTTCGCGCACCCAAGTCTACACAAATCGTATCTAAAATCGTTTTTGCCCGTGAAAAATCGTTACGATGAACTGTAAAAGTAAAATCTGTTGTGCCATCTGCACCGATATTTTGCACAATCATATCAACTTCGATATTTGCATCCGCAATCGGACCTAAAATTTTAAACGCGCTTCCAGGCAAGTCAGGTACGCCTGCAATCGTCAATTTCGCCTCGTCACGATTAAAAGCAATACCTGAAATTAACGCACTTTCCATTTGTGATTCCTCATAAGTAATTAGCGTGCCGTTACCTTCTGCAAACGAAGACAACACGCGCAATGCAACATTGTATTTCCCCGCAAATTCCACTGAACGAATTTGCAACACTTTTGAACCTAAACTCGCCATTTCGAGCATTTCTTCAAACGTAATTCTGTCTAAACGCCGCGCTTTGGGTTCAACGCGCGGGTCAGTCGTATAAACACCATCAACATCGGTGTAAATATGACATTCTTTCGCTTTTAAAGCGGCTGCCAATGCAACTGCTGTCGTGTCCGAACCGCCACGTCCTAACGTTGTGATATTGCCATCTTCATCTACACCTTGAAAACCTGCGACCACAACGACTTTGCCTTCGGCTAAATCTGCGTGAATTTTCGCGTCGTCAATTTCTTTGATTCGTGCTTTAGTAAAAGTGCTGTCGGTTAAAATCCGAACTTGTGTGCCTGTATATGAACAGGCTGGGCAACCAATTTCATTCAATCGCATACTGAGTAACGCAACAGTGACTTGTTCGCCCGTCGAAACCATTGCATCGAGTTCACGTTCATTCGGCTCATCTTGCATTTCTTTGGCTAAACCAATTAAACGATTGGTTTCGCCGCTCATTGCCGAAAGCACAACAACTAAGTCGTCACCAGCTTCGCGGACTTTTTTGACTTTTTCAGCAACCGCTTTGATGCGTTCAATTGAACCCACAGACGTGCCGCCGAATTTATAAACATAAAGTGCCATTTCTAAAATTCTCTAAACGTTTTACGATACTTTTTTAACAAATTCTGATTTTAATTGCATCGCGCCAATGCCTTCAATGCGGCAATCAATATCGTGGTCGCCATCGACAAGACGGATAATTTTTACTTTTGTGCCAACTTTGACAACATTAGATGAACCTTTGATTTTTAAATCTTTAATCACGGTAATCATGTCGCCATCGTTTAAAACATTGCCGTTTGCATCTTTGACAACTTTCACGTCGTCGGTTTCAGCAGCGGCATTTTTGTCCCATTCATGTCCACATTCAGGGCAAATAAACATTTCACCGTCTTCGTAAGTGAATTCTGAACTGCATTTTGGACATTTTGGTAAGTTACTCATTGTTTTTCCTTTTTATAATAAAGTGATAAATTGAGGTGCAATAACGTCTTATGTTTTTACATGAACGTCACGTTGTGGATATGGAATTTCTATTTTATTTTCCCGCAACACTTTTTCTAGCCGCATATTTAAATCATGAATCACGCGCCAACGGTTGATCGGTTCACTCACAAATGCACGAATTGAAAAATTCAGCATACTATCACCAAAACCTACAAAAACGACAAACGCTTCAGGTTCTTCTAAAATCAATGGTGTTTCTTTCACTGTTTTCAAAATTAGTTCATGTGCAAATTCTACGTCTGAACCAAAGGCAATACCAATTGGCAACATAATACGCGTTGTCGCATCACTCAACGTCCAATTTGTAAGTTGGCTAGTAATGAATGTTTTATTTGGCACAATCAATTCTTTTTGATCGTTATCAAGTAACGTGGTAGCTCGCATTTGAATTCTGCAAACCGTTCCCGTTACGTTACCAATAGTGACTACATCGCCGACGCGAATCGGACGTTCAAATAACAAAATAATTCCCGATACTAAATTTGCAAAAATCTCTTGAAGTCCAAACCCTAAACCTACACCCAATGCGGCAACCAAAAACTGAACTTGCGACCAACTGCCGCCAAGTTCATTGGCAATCGCGATAAATGCAATTGTGATAAAAACGTATTTTGCCAACTGGTTAATTGCGTAACGACTGCCAGTTTCAATTTCCCAACGTCGAAAAACTAATAATTCCAACACGCCGTAAAAATTCCGTACCGATACAATCACCATGAATAAATATAGTCCCGCAAACAGCAAATTGGTTAGTGTAATCGGCTGATAACTTTCTTGGTTATCGATAATCGTTTTATGTTGCCAAAGAACAATATGATCTAAAAATGAAAATGCAGGCAAAATATTTTTCCAAATCAGCCAAAATCCTAAAGCCAACGCTAATGTCAATGTGACGTGTAGTAATTTTCGGGTTTGAGCATTGATTTTTGGAATATCAAGTGGCAATTCATCGTCGGAAATCGGCGTATGTTTTTCGGGTGATTCGCGTTTCTGATTTGCATTTTTTAACGCTAATTGTCGATTTATTAATGTCAGCCAACGTAAAAAAATCTCATGCAAAATTACCGCCAACATAAATGCCCGCAACGTACTGATTAACTTTTCTTGTAATTCTAATGCACTCGAATAATAACCTGCGACGGCAAAACCGATAATCACTAATGGCACAATAATCACTAACGTATAAGCGGAATAACGTAAAACTCCACGCCATTTTTCGGTATTTAAACCACGATTGGGATGTAGCAATTTCTCCATAAAAACCGCCACGGCAATTAACACCGCAATTAATGAAAAACGTCCGAGTGAATCGCTGTATTCTGAAAATTTCGATGAATTCGCTGCATGAATTAAAAACGTCGCGGGTAAAACAATAAATCTCACCCATAAAAATTGATGATGCAACAATGTCACAGTATTTTTTTGCCATTGAAAATGCCGTCGCGCCAAACCTTCGGCTGAAAAAAATGCGAGGCAAAATTTAATGATAAACATCGAAATCGCAACATTTTTAAGACCTGCACCAATTGCAAAATTAAAATCAATTACACTATTTTGTGTTAAAAAATAGCCCCACAAATAGCCAATAACTGAAATTGGTGCAACGCATAAAATTTGATTCAGTAACACGCGTAAAGTGTAATAAAAATGGTCGGCGTGCCAACCATATAACTCTATTTCATGGCGTGGCGATGCACTTTTAGTCCAAATTTTTAACCAATTCAACAACCATAAAAACCCAAATGCAGCACTCGTTAAAAATAGATTTTCACCTAAAATACTGACTGTTTCACGGAACAAGTCAAACCAGTTTGTTGGTGAAAATAACCACTGTGTAGCGTGAAAAAGTCCAGTTAATGCAGCAACATTAACAGGTTCAGAACTCATCACCCATAACAAACGTTCATCTAAATATACGGCGAATTTTATGGATTGCGCGAACATCTGTTGGCGAGCAAAATCCAAATCTCCTAACATTCGCAAATAAGTCGTGTCTGCTAACGCAAGTTTGTTTAACAGCTCTTTTTGAGAATTTAACAAAACGCGCAATTCCGCTTGAATCATCATTCGCTGTTCAAATGGCAACATCGGTTCAACGTCTGAAATCATCATCTGTTTCAGCGCGTCATCTACATTCAGCAATGTTTTTTGGTAATCTTCAATTTTGAATTGTGCCAAACTTGTTAAGGCGGTTTCATTTTCGAGCTTGCGCGATTCCGCCGCGATTTCATTTTGCCCCGCTAAACTACGTCGTTGCTCACGCAAAATTTTCCCTAACGCAGGACTTAAACTCGCTAAACTGATTTTTTTATCCGCACTTTTAAAGTCGTCTTCAATATCTGCTGTTTGATTTTCGACTTGCGTTTTTTGCTCGCTAATATGTTCAATTTTCGCCATCACGACTTGTAATTCACGACTGTATTGAATGTTTTCACGGGTACGTTTTTGAATTAGCGGGTGCTTGCCTTCAATTTCTCTTTCCGTTTGACTAAGCGTATCCTCCATCTTTTTAGCTTCTTGTGACCGTAAATCAAAAGCCAAATTTTCAATCGTTGCAACGATAGGTTCAAGCGCATTTTTTTGGAGATTTAATAATTGCTGTTTGCTTTTAAGTAATTCAAGTCGCGCTGGTTGACTAATCGCTTCAGCATCCAGACGCTTTAATTCGGTAACATGAGTTTCAATTAACGTTTTAAAATAAAGTTGTTGAGCTTCATATTCGAGTTTTGAATCCGTAGGAACTACAGGTAATTCAAGTTTTTTACGAGTATCTTCAATGATTTGTTGTGCGGCGATAGTTTCTTCGTGAATCAATGTAGGACGATTATTTTGTAGGGCTAAATCCGCTTCAATTTTTTTTAATTGTTCGTCAAGTTGGCTAATTTTTCCTTTTTCGATGATCAGTCGTTGTTCTAATTCTTCAATCGGAATTTGGCGAAAATCTTCGATTTTTTGCTTATTAAGTTTGACAGGTATTTGCTCAATTTCTTTTTGTAGTGCTTTAGTTTGAACGGGAGCTTGATGAATTGCTGCAGTAAATGCAGTGATTTGAGCTAGCGTTTGTGTATTTGTTGTTAAATTATCTTGAGCTGCTTGATATTGTTGAAGCACTGCTTTTTTTACTGTTTCATCTAAACCTTGTCGGGTATTCAGTGCATCAACTTTACTTTGAATAAATTCGAGTGTAACGGTTTCAGTTTGTGTTGCTGTCGCTCCAGCAACACTCATTGTTGAAATTAAAAATAAAACAAAAAATAACAGTAAGCATCGATTCATAATATGACTATTAAACATTTTTTATTAACGCCCAAGCTTGTTCAGCCGTTTCAGCATATTGAATTAAATCCAAATCAGCTGGTGAAATTGCTCCATCTTCAATTAGTGCATCAAAATTGATAATCCGATTCCAATAACCTTGTCCAAATAAAATAATCGGAATACGGTGCATTTTTTTTGATTGAATCAACGTCAACGCTTCAAACAATTCGTCCAATGTTCCAAAGCCACCAGGAAATGCGATTAAAGCTTTTGCCCGCATCATAAAGTGCATTTTGCGAATCGGAAAATAATGAAATTGAAAACACAAATCGGGCGTAATGTATGAATTGGGCATTTGTTCATGCGGCAACACGATATTCAAACCAATACTTTTACCACCCGCTTCTGATGCACCACGATTCGCGGCTTCCATAATGCCGCCACCTCCGCCAGTTATCACAAAAACAGACTGATTATCTTTTAAATTATGCTGAGTAATCAACGCACCTAATTGACGTGCTTGCCCATAATAATAACTTTTCTGCATTTCACGTTCAGCACGTTTCAAAGCGTGTTGATTTTCATCTGTTGGATTTTCAGCGATATTTTGTTGAGCCAAATTTAATTGATTTTGTGCAGATTCGGCAGAAGGTGTTCGCGCACTGCCAAAAATTACAATTGTCGATTCAATACCATGTTCGGCAAAAGCAAGTTCGGGTTTTAATAATTCCAATTGCAAACGCACGGGACGCAATTCATCTCGAATCATAAAATCAAAATCGTGATATGCCAAACGATAAGCAGACGATTGCATTTGTGAATTGTGTTTCAATCGTGCTGCGTGATAATCCGCATCTTGTTTCGCGGTGGAAAAAGTCATGTTTGTTACCTAAAAATAAAAGGGAATCTCTAAAAAATGGGTAGTCCCTGCAAACCAGTGCAGGTAATAAAATCAATAGGATACGTAAAAATAAACGCCATCTCGATTTTGAAAAGTTGTTGAAAATCAAGTAACTTTAAAATCATCAATTACCAATTTTGCATAAAATTAGCTTACCTG
>CAINDC010000141.1 GCA_903847275.1 uncultured Pseudomonadota bacterium | reverse complement strand
CATCGAACAGACCGTTGTGATTTGAGTTTATTTCAGCTTGGAAAACGATTATTAAATTATTTTCTTCGCAACGGGCAAGCGTTGCCTCAATTCAGTCTGATTCTATGAAAAACGGGCGTAAAAAGTGTACGGTAGTGAATTAGGAATTAAGGCAATGAGAAATGAATTACTTATTATTCGCCGCAACGATTTGATCAAAAATGCCATCGTCATTGAAATGTTTGGCTTGAACCGCAGCCCAGCCACCTAAATCTTTAACCGTTACGAGTTCTAATGTTGGAAATTGTTTGGCATATTTTGCGGCTACGTCTTTATCAATCGGACGATAATAATTTTTCGCAATAATATCTTGGGCTTCTTTGGTGTAAAGATAATTCAAATAATCGATGGCTAAATCGGTTGTGCTATTTTTTTGGGCAACTTTTTCAACAACGGCAACGGGTGTTTCAGCCAAAATACTAAACGGTGGTGTCACCACTTCATATTTATCCGCACCAAATTCTTTTAAAACTAAATGTGCCTCGTTTTCCCAAGTAATTAACACGTCACCAATTTCACGTTCAACAAATGTCGTTGTCGAACCGCGTGCGCCTGAATCTAAAACAGGGACATTTTTAATCAACTTCGTGACGAAATCTTTTGCGCCCGCTTCGTTACCTGTTTTCTTTTCAGCAAATCGCCATGCCGCTAAATAGTTGTAACGTGCGCCGCCTGATGTTTTTGGATTCGGTGTGACAACGGAAATGCCATCTTTAACCAAATCGTCCCAATTTTTAATCGCTTTCGGATTGCCTTTACGAACCAAAAACACAATTGTTGAAGTGTAAGGTGTGCTGTTATTTGGCAATTTTGTTTGCCAATCTTTAGGTAACAAACCTGCTTTTTCGTGAATTTGGTCGATGTCGTAAGACAATGCAAGCGTCACCACATCGGCTTGTAATCCTTCAATCACAGCACGAGTTTGTTTGCCACCGCCGCCGTGTGATTGTTGAATCGCAACATCTTCGCCTGTTTTTTCTTTCCAATGTTTGACGAAAATTTGATTAAATTCTTTGTATAACTCACGAGTTGGGTCATACGAAACGTTAAGTAAGGTTCTTTCCGCAAACGCATTTGAACTCAATAATAGTCCCAAACCGAGTAACGCTGATTTTGTAAATGTTTTCATGTTGATTTCTCCAATTAAATGTTTTATTTGTACTTCGGTTTGCCGTCGCCAAACGCATTAACAGAAACTTCAAAATAGAAGAAATTACTGGCTTCTGTGCCTTGTGCGCCTGCTAATGTTGCTGAAACGGTTTCTGTAAATCCACCAGGATTGAAACGTGAGTAACTTGCGCTCCAATCAACATACGGATTAAGTTGATGACGAACTCGAATATCAAATTCATGCCCAAGAAAACTACCACTTTTTCCTTTTGGGTCAGATAGTCCTGCTCGTTTCCACGCATCTGTAGCACTGGCTAACCAATAAGCGTTATAGCCTGTGTCAATACGAACATCTTTGTATGGTGTAAATTCCAAACGGGCTTTTGGTGCATGGAGGTTTTCCCATGAAAAATAATCATTGCGCGACCACGGTTGATTAAATCCATAAAACGTATCCATGTGCTGATTGATATTGTCTTTGCCATTTTTATCACCACTACCATAGCCGTAATAAATACTGGTTCTAGGTTTCCATTCATGGTCAAAGGTATAACCAAGCTCTAACGAATAAGCGAGAGCATCTTGCTGCTGCATTGTTTGCTTGCCGCTAGAAATCTTGCCATAGCGACCAAATTGTTTGGTGAAATCAGCGTCATAATCGAAACCACTATCGCCAACCAATCCATAAACCCTCAAACCTGGGGAATAAATATCCATATCAGCGATATTATTTTTAAAATCACCATTTGTTTTTCGTCCAATCAAATACGGTTGAATCGTTGCAAATTCTGACCACTGACGAACACTAAATACACCACCATAAATCCAAGTATTGCTATCGGCTTTATCAAAATTATATTTTGAGCGGACAATGGGTTGCATTCCAAAGGTATCCAAATCCCAATTATTTTGTTGCTTTCCAAAACGCATCCGAAAACCCTCAAAGTTATTTGACGTGTTACGGAATTGGTTATTTGCAATTAACCGTTTATCCAACAATTCAAAAGACTGACGACCTGCGCGAATGTTAAACGGGCGATTATTCCCAAGCACATTATCGAAATACAGTTCGGCATAACCTTGAATCAATTCAAATTCATTTACATCATTTGTCGTTGTTTCATACTTATCACCATAACTACGCGAATCTTGAAACTCCACAGCAAAACGCAATGGATCTAAAATGTCTTTCACACCAACATAAGCGCGTGTTCTTAGCAACCATAAGTCGTTAGGGTCATCACGATATTTCGTCACAGATTTTCCTGATGACGTATCTGTCCAAGGTCGTAAATCATTTTCGCGGTATTCGTAACGATTACGAAAATCTAAACCGATATCTAGCCATTCCACATCACGAAATTGTTCAAATTGGGTTTTGCTTAAATTTCGCACATAACTTGGTGGGTCAGGTTCAGGTTCAACGCGATAGCCTTTAGTTTTTTGATAGTAATCTTCTGCGCTGGCTAAATTTGATAATGACAAAACTGTGAGCGCGCTTGCTTTAATAAAATGTTTCATGTATTTCACTATTTCTAATTTTGTTTTTAACAACATTTATTGCCTGTTCACAACATCATAGGCAATCAATATAAAATTAGAAAACGGTATTTTTAGATATATCAATCTAAAAAATGAATATGCAAAAAAAAGATATAGCTATCTAAAATATGCTCGCGCATATTGTTTTATCTTATGCAATTCAGTCTACATTTGACCATTGGGTGGAATTTAAAAGTTGAACATTGAGTCATGAAATTCAGAGTCATACAAATTTTAATTTCGTTAAATCAAGACGTTGAGGTAGAGGGAGGTGTTTCAATTCTGTGGATGTTAGTTAAACAAGACCGAATTCATATCGATTGATAAATAACCCGAAAACGACCGAGTGCATGAGAAAAGATTTAGAAAAGCAAATCGTTTTTCGTGCTAACCGTTTAATCCGAGTACGAAAGTTAAGATGTTTAGATTCAATGCGT
>CAINDC010000140.1 GCA_903847275.1 uncultured Pseudomonadota bacterium | reverse complement strand
GCAATACCTTCGCCAATTTCAAAATCAGTGTAAAAACTGATTTTGTGTCCGTTATAAATCAATGGGTTACGAAGTTGAATTTCATGAAAAATCACTTATTTTTCATTTTGGCGAAGGTATTGGTTTAGCTAACATCCACAGAATTGAAACACCTCCCCTCGCTTAACCAACGCGGCATCGTATTCTGACCAATTCTGAATTTTATATTTTGCTTTCGACATGGAAATTTTTGGGCGATTTAATTTTAAAAGTTAAAGGTTGCCATATTTTTGGTATTTATGCACCAACGCCTATCGTGATTGCTAAAGCAGCGCGTGATTCACCGCAAGTAAAAACCAGTACCATAACGTATGGATAATAGCAAAACTATTCTTTTGAAATCAGGCTAATTTGAGACTCTTGCCATGCTACTCTAAACTTAACCACGTTAGCCTCAAACCAAGAAAAAAGAAAAATTATGCAAAAAAAAATTATTGCAATATGTGAAGAAATGCTCAAACAAGGTACTAGCCCAACGCTTAAAAAGGTTCGTAACGGTTTAAAAGAACGGTACCCGTGGCTAGAAAACAAATACAGTGTTGAATATAACGAAGCCTTAAATGAAATTAATGTGAAAACAACTTTCGGAATTGGTTATATTGACCAGAAATTTAGTTTTCCAAAATGCTAAAAAATTAGTTAAATCGGAGATTAATCATTGTATTTTGGTAGCATTTTAACAAATACCCTTTCCTAATGTTCTCTTAAAGCCTTAATGATAAATTTATTAAGGCTTTTTTTGTAACCTACAAAGCAGCATCGTTTTGTGAGTTGTTTCGATTGCACTAAATGAATGAAAATACTATGATTCACTACATTTTTTGAATTATTACTACGAGATAAATTTATGAAAAATTTTAGATTAAATACTTTTTTTGCGGCTGCTATTGCCGTATTTTGTTTTTCTGTTAACGCTGAAGAAATTGATGTTGATAGTGCGAAAGCCTTAGCAAAACAAAATAATTGTTTCAGATGTCACGGCACTGATAAAGATAAAGATGGACCCGCGTGGAATAAAATCGCCGCGAAATTTAAAGCTGATTCCAAAGGTGAAGAAAAACTTTTACATCATTTGAGTTCGGGTGAAATGGCGAAATTTCCAGACGGACATGAAGAAGCGCATACGATTTTGAAATCTGATGACGCGAAACAAACCAAGAATTTGGTGGATTGGATTCTCTCTCTTTAACATTATTTTTCATGTCTAAAAAGACTGATTGATGCTTTGTGTTGCGTGTTGTGCGCGGCTTTTAAACCGTTGGAATTACAGCTTATGAAAATTTTAATTACGATTATTATGTTATTCGGGTTCATAACTTTGCCTGCTCACGCAGCGAGTGTGTTGCCAAGTGACAAACAGTCAACTCTCAAACCAGCGCAAGCGATAGACAGAGATGCTGTTTGTACACGTTGTCATGATGAAACCGAAAACAAACCGATACTTTCTATTTATCAGACTGCTCATGGTAATAAAGCGGATTCACGCACGCCGTCATGTCAATCGTGTCACGGTGAAAGTGACGCGCACATCAAAGGCGACCCACAACAAAAAGTAAGACCACATCCCGATTTTACTTTTGCAGAAAAATCTCAAACATATCCTGCATCGCCAGCAGAATCACGAAATGGACAGTGTATTTTGTGTCATGAAAGTGGTTTACGTATGCACTGGGCAGGAAGTCAACATCAAAGCCAAGGTGTCGCGTGTAATTCTTGTCACACTGTTCACACGCCTCGTGACAAAGTGTTAGCAAAAACAACGCAACCAGACGTTTGTTTTACTTGCCATAAAAGTCAACGCTCGGAAACGCATTTGTTTTCTACCCATCCAATTCAAGCGGGAAAAACAGCGTGTTCCGATTGCCATAATCCACACGGTTCAACAGGGCCGAAATTGTTAATTAAAAATTCGACCAATGAAACGTGTTACACCTGTCATGCGGAAAAACGTGGGCCATTTTTATGGGAACATTCGCCCGTTTTTGATGATTGTACGAATTGCCACACCCCGCACGGTTCCAACAATTCGCCCTTATTGAAAACTCGCGCTCCGTGGTTGTGCCAAGAATGCCATACCGCCGATCATGCGAATACAGTTGATAGCGGTGCGAACTTAATCGGTGGTGATGTAACCACGGTCAACGGCAATCAATCTGCGGGAAATTTAAACCCTAGAGCGCAAGCGAATGGTCGTGCTTGTTTGAGTTGTCATTCCATGATTCATGGTTCTAATCATCCCGCTGGCGCGAAATTTAACCGATAAAATTCGGAGGACGAGATTATGAACAGCAAACACATTCGTTTTTTTATGTACAAAGCAATTGCCTTAACAATGGGTACAATTTTTTCTTCATTTGTCATGGCGACAGATAAAGAAGCAGAATCAGAAATAACCGAATTGACCAAACCTAAAAGTACCGTGGAATTGGGAGTTGGGGGTGTGACGGATACATCGTGGAAATTCGGTCAATACAACGGCTTGAATGACAGCGGCGTGTACGGAATTGGTAATTTTGATATTCGTGGCGGTGGGGCTTATGACAGCGACGATGCGACTCGTTGGCAAGTTACGGGCAAAAACATTGGTTTAGATACACGCAGTTTCACAGGCGAATATAAAAATCAGGGCAACTACAAACTCAACTTTGGTTACGACGAATTGCAGATGAATCGCAACGATAGTTATCAAACGCCTTATTTGGGTTCAGGTGGTGCAAATTTAACCTTGCCGAATGATTGGTTATATCCCAAAACTGCCAATAATATGCGAACCTTGCCGTTAAATGATTTGCCTGATTTTCATACCGTAAATATGGAGACGACACGCAAAAAAATTGATGGCGGTTTCAGTTATTTTTTAACGCCCGAATGGGAAGCGCAAGCTAGCACGCGCCATGAAGATAAAAATGGTTTGCAAGCTTTGGGTGCGCCGATTGTCGCGGCACGTTCGATTATTTTACCGAATCCAATTTCTCAATCGACCGACCAAATTAACGCCAGTATGAAATACACTGGTGAGAAAGGTTTTGGTCAATTTGCGTATTATGGTTCGTTATTTCACAACGACATTAACGGCGTTTCGTTTCAAAATCCGTTTGCGGCAGGTCAGCCCAATTTTGGACGCATGAGCAGCGCACCCGATAACCAATTTCATCAATTTAGTTTAACGAGTGGATATAATTTCAGCTCCGATACGAAGTTGGTTGCCAACGGTTCTTATGCGCGAAACTGGCAAACGCAATCATTTTTACCTTACAACACTTCTGATAATGGTGGCGGCGTGTTACCAACATCTAATCTGAATGGTGATGTAGAAACCAAAGCCGCGAATTTGAAATTAACACACAAGGTAAATAGCAACTTAAATTTAGCGTCCGCTTATAAATATGACGAACGCGAAAACAATACGCCCATCAATTTGTATAATTTTACCGATGTCGATAATCCTGTTGGAACGGCGGGTTCTCTTAACAATTTTCGTAGCAATACGCCGTACAGCAAGCGCATCAATCAAGGAAATTTGGATGCCAATTATTCGTTTGCAAAAGGTCAATGGTTAAAGGCGGGCTACGAAATCCAAAACATTGATCGCTGGTGTAATGGCACTTGGATTTCTTGTGCAGATACGGGTACAACGCTTGAAAACACGGGAAAAATTGATTATCGAGGCAGTTTTCTGGATAAATTCAACAGCAAATTGGGTTACGCTTATTCGCATCGAACAGCGGATAATTACAATCAAGATAATGGTGCATGGGCATCGTATCCCGCCACGGCTGGCAACATGGCACTTTATAATTTAATTACTCAATCAGGATTGCCTGCCTGGGGGGCGTTTTCACCTTATGCCAACGCGCCAACGGCTTTGTTTCCTAATAATAATGCTGCCACGACGGGAAATTTAGCGAATAACTCAATGGATATGAACGGTCTTGGGCGATTCAATACCTCAAATCGTGAGCGTCAAAAAGTACATTCGTATTTAGATTATCAAGTGAATAACAAATTGTCATTAGGCGTGGGCGGTGATTTCCGTTACGACGAATATCCTGATTCTAGTTCGGGGCTACAGTCTTCGAGAAATTGGGGAACTAATTTTGATACGAATTACAACTTTGATGAAGATACCAGTGTTCAAGTGTTTTATTCGTACCAAGATATTCTTTCTAAAACAGCGGGAATGTCTTACGGAAATAATTCCAATACCAGCACCGTTAACATTGGTGGTGTAGCTACACCTGCAACCCTTTCGGGCGGCTGTGTTCCTACTGTTCAAGCGATGAATAATAGCGCAAAAACTGATCCTTGCCGCAATTGGTTTACGAATATGAACGACAATATCGACACAGTGGGTTTGGGCGTAAAACACAAAGGATTTTTCGGCGGGAAATTAGATATGAACGGGGACTTTGTTTATAGTTTTGCTCGAACATTGATCGGTGTGGATGGTGGAAGTTACACGCAATTAACGGGACAGCCTGCTTATTACTACACTCGTGCAGCAGATATGCCAACCGTTAAAACACAAACATTCCAATTTAAATTGGATGCGAAATATATTATCAACAAACCTTCTGCGATTCATTTGAGTTATATGTATCAGCATTTGTTTAGCAGTGATTATATTTACACTGGAATGCAGGCAGTGGGAACACCACAAGGTGTGGTGCCAACGTCTGAACAATCGCCGACTTATTCTATCCATGCGATAGGGTTGTCTTATATGTATAATTTTTGAGGCATGATTATGATTGAACCAAGAGATGATTTAACACTAGGAAAATTGTCGTTAACGTACCGTGTGTTGTTTACGAGTTTTTTGTTGGTAATTGGTTTGGGTTTGATGATGGCGGGAGCGCAAATTATGTTGACTCACGGCATGGCAGACGGCAAAGCTGGCTTATCGATGAATGATATTGTCTACAGTTATTATGGCAATCGTTCGGGTTCCAAATTGGAATCGGCTCTTACTGGCAAAATGAAAGATAAAGCCAGTGGCGATGTGAAATTTGCCATGATTAAATGGGTGCGCGATGGTGCGCCTGAAGCTGAATGGGAAAAAGTAGCTCCCTTATTTGAAAGAAATTGCGCTTCTTGTCATGACGAAGAATCTGGATTGCCCCAAGTGGCAAAACTCGACGTTGCCAGAAGTTTTGCGGAAACTGATCATGGTGCGAGCATTGCTTCATTGACGCGAGTTTCACATATTCACTTATTTGGAATTAGTTTTATTTTTTTGTTTGTTGGCTGGATTTTCGGCATGGCAGAATTTAATCAATTTTGGAAATTGATTTTGATTTCAACTCCGTTTGCGTTTTTAGTGTTAGATGTTGCTTCGTGGTGGTTAACTAAATTTTATCCCGCTTGTGCGTGGTTCACCATGATTGGTGGCTTTGGTTACAGCGTCGCCGCGATGGTTATGTTTGCTACTTGTTTTGCACAAATGTGGTTGCCTCATTGGACAAAAAATAAGTGAGTTGGGGAGCGGGAGGTGTTTCAATTCTGTGGATGTTAGCTAAACAAGACCGAATTCATATCGATTGATAAATAACCCGAAAACGACCGAGTGCATGAGAAAAGATTTAGAAAAGCAAATCGTTTTTCGTGCTAACCGTTTAATCCGAGTACGAAAGTTAAGATGTTTAGATTCAATGCGT
>CAINDC010000139.1 GCA_903847275.1 uncultured Pseudomonadota bacterium | reverse complement strand
GCTTCGATTAGATGAATTTTTTTACCGCCACAATGTTGTTTCAAAAACTCCACGCAACGGTCATTCAAATCTGCATCACTGCAAACGATAAAATCAGCAGCTCGAATAGCGGCACAAAATCCATCCCAAACTGCTTGTCTATTTTCAACACTGCCATCGATTAAGTGGTCAAGAATCTGTCTAAATTCATCCAAGAATAAGACGTTAAATCCGCCTGTTTCGACTTTGTATTTCAACAAAGAGTTAGCACATAAAGCGATACCATCAGTGCCTTCTCCGCAACCTAAATCATTGTAATAATCGAGTTCCATTAGCCCAGACGCATTTTTAGTTAAGCTAATGCGATGCGTTAAATAGGCGATACGGTCAAGTTTTTTGAGTTTGCGTAGGATTGCCATGAGTTTCGTTTTACCTGCCCCCATGCCTCGATTATCAAGCCAAATCCCTTTGGTTTTATTTATGTACTCAGCAATTTCTTCGTTGGTTTTTTCTTTTAAATCGTGACGTTCTAAACCGCTTTTGCTCATCAACGAGTTCCATTTTTTCATCAATCCAGCACGCTTATGAACATGGTTATGAATGATGCCGCGTACATTGATTTTTGAGCTATCCATGTCACGTTTAGCCATCAGTTCATGGATTAAAGCAATCGCAGTTTCTTTGCTCATTTTTGATGGAACACATCCAGCCATTGCGTTAGCCAGCATGGTAAATAAACGTCTTAGTTGACCTGTAGGTGCTACGTCAGAGATTTTTTTCAGAAAATCCACATAACGCATTTTATTTACGTTGAGTGTTTTAAATGCCAAGGTATCTGCAAAATCGACTGCTGTGCCGTCTTTAGAGACAGGCACAAATATCGGTAGGTTGTGTTTTTGTGCCGCCACCATTGCAACATAAACGCCCGTATTGCCGTTGGCTTTACCGCAGTCATTATCGGCTGCGATACGTTGATTCTCACAACCACGAGCCATAAACGCATCAATAACTTTGCCTAAATTACCAGCACTAAAACTGACCACCACAGGTAAATGATGCTTGTTATTGAGTTCACCTTTTGCGCCATTGGCATGATAAACCGCAAGTCCTGTGCTTAATCCTTCGGTGTGATACGCGCCGTTAATACAATCCTCAAATGTGCCACCAATAATGGCAAACCCTTCACTGACTTGTCCGACGAAATCTTTATTGTCGTTTCTGTTAGGTAGATTTTTGGCGTAGAGGTGCTGATAGCCGATAACTTGTTGATGGATGTTGAAGATTTGCACCATTAAGCACTCGCCATAGCGACCAATGCCACGACGAATTTCGATACCGTCAATCGGTAACTTTTTCGCAATTAGGTATGGGTGGTAAGCCACATTGTCAGCGGTTGCTGCGTTCCATTGTTGATTAGCCCAGTTTAAATCAGTGACTTGTTTGTCTGTAAGCGCGTTATCAAACGCAGGTGGTATGGTAATTTCAGTTTTCTTTTTGAAGGGGATTACAGGTGATAGTTGACCAGTTACTTTGTGTGCTTGCGCCTCGTGCCACTCGCTATAGGTGTGACTAACACCACCGTGTTTATTGGTGTAGAAGTTGATGCGTTTGTAATCACGTCCATCTTTAGCGGTGAATTGGCTGCCGACAGCGAAGACTTTGCCACGATAGGCTTTGCTGAGTTCAATGCCGCGTGTGACTTTACGACCATCGAAAGTGATGTGGTGCTGGAGTTTATACCAGTCAATGCCGCAGTCAGAGGCTAGGTCGCTGAGTAATGAGTGGTCATCAAAATATGGGTTATTTTGAAATTCGTTCCGTTGTGCTAATATAAGAGGTGAACGAATTGCGTTTTTAACAGAAAGGTTCATTTGTTACTCCTTTCCTTGGTCGTAATTGTTATTTCCTTGCACTGTTGCAATTTCGTTCGTTGGTCTGATTTTCTGACCAGCTCGTCTCTTCCATCTTGGAGAGAATATGGATAAAAGCCCATTAGTATATCCCACAGGTTATGCCGCAAATCCCTGAGAATCTTTCAAGCCTGCCAAGACATCGAGATTTTCAGGGGAGTCGGACGTTAAAGTTCAAACATCTTCATTCATCAATTTATAAGCCTTACAGCTTAATCTTTTTTTCAATAATCTTCACGTTTTATCTAATTCAGTTTTAGTATTTTTACTTTCTAGCAATATACTAAAAGAGTATTTAATGAGTGTATCTTTAGTATTAAATAGGTATTTAATCAGTGTCTTTTATGTATGCGTAACCAAACTCCCTTTCGAGCGTTTCAGTGATAGCAAACCGTATTGCACCTATCCGAGTTAGCCCTTTTTTAGCTTTAAGTTTATCCAACGCTGCTGCTTCTGTTTCGTTAAAACGAATCGTCATATTCAAATAATCCCGTTTTGTAGTAACGCTTTTTTCAGGCATTTGCTCTTCAGGTGTTTTATCTGCGTTTTGAATAAACTGTTTTATGTCGTCTTCTTTACCGATTAAATCAACAACATCATGTTTTATTTTTTCACTTACTTTTTTAATTACCATTGAATATCTCCTTTGCTAAGTCCTGAATTTCTTTTTTTGCTTTCCGAGCAGATTCACTTGTTTTATTAATTTCAACAACACCTAAACCTTCCGATACCGCATCACGGTAAATTTTACGGTCACGCACGATAGTTTTCAGTAATGTAATACTTGGAAATTCGGCTAAGAACTCTTGCGCTTCTTTAGCTTCATTAACAATTGGATTCGTCGGTGCCATTGATAATACAGCTAGTGTCAGCAAATTTGGATTTACCAGTTTAGATTCTTGTATGATTTTTTGTATATCAGGGATCGTGTTTAAATCCAGTTGTGACGGACGAACAGGAATCAATAACTTATTAGCCACAATCATTGCAGAACGTAATTCAGGTGCATCTCTTCCAGCAGTGTCTACCAAAACGTATTCGTAACGTTTATTCAAATCAAGCAATGTCGTGTGAATTTCGTTGTATTTTTGTACGCAAAATATCTCAGGCAAAGTAGATTGGTTTCGTATGCGTTCAGTTGCCCATTCAGCAGTAGAAGATTGTCTATCAGTATCTACAATCATCACATCTTTTTTTTGTCTAGCAAGTTCGGCGGCGAGATTCATGGTAATAGTTGATTTACCACTGCCTCCTTTTTTACCACCAATTAAGATTATCATTTACTTTCCATTTTTAGAATGTATTTAAAGTGTTTAATATACATCTTTTTAATGTCTAATAAATATATTTAATATATTATTTGAGTATATTTTAGATATATGGTCAATTCATTGAGCCTATATAACCCACACAGTGTGTTATAACTTAATCTCTAATATGGGGGTAATGTTGTAATCAACTTTTTTTTTGAGGATTTTATAAATTTCATTACCTGATAACTGTACTGGCGTAATCGTTGCTGCTTGACGATTGGTTTCCTTGCTATAGATTAGAAATTGCATCTGCAAGGGCGCGACTTTGTGTTTGATAACTCCCTGATAAATTAGTAATCACAATATAAAACATCTTGGCAATTCTAATGCGGCACTCAATAAACAACTGATAGGGTAGGTTATCGGATAAGCTATGGCTGGTAACAGTCATGGCTTATCCGATAATTCACCCCAAATCCCTTGGTGCTTATGTTTCAGAGCAGAAAAGCCAGTTACATTAAATTGAATCAGTACCCTTATAATTATTGCCGAACACCAAATAAAATTTTCTGGATCATTTTTTAATTTGGATAGTGCTGAATGCTTACCACTTTGTTGCATCGAATGTTATTGATTCTTGATCTCTACGCCAAATCACCTGATTTTTATAAACTGCCAACCACCAAGTCTGGGTTTGTGGGGCGGGTTCACATTTAGCAAAGGCAGTTGGATTAAGAACAGCCACACACCATGAATCTGTGGTATCTCGTACAGATTTATAAATAATTGCATCAATTTCAGCTTTCCGTGCATTTCTGGCAAATGCTTGGGTAGCACTATAATCAGTTGGATGCGTCCATAAATTTGAATCATTATTAAATGGTGCTTTTCGCAAATCAACCGCCAGTGTTTTTATGTCAACTTTGAAAGCCGTATGAGCAACAGGATTTATTTTTTCTAAATCAACAGCATCATTAAGAAACTTCCATCTCCAATAGCCTAATTCAGCACTGGCAGTACGAACAGATTCTGCACCATAAAAAACACCTTCATCAGTATCGGAGCGAAATCTTGAACCTCCTCGCAAAGGACTATAGCGAAAAGGTGTAGCCAGTAAATAATGAAGATGTTTTGTTGCTTCTGGTCGTGTTGGCTTACTTTCTTCGAGCAGTAACTCAAGTAAATCCTGTTCGTTGGCGTTGTCTACAATTTTCATGGTTGATGCTATATGTTGCGCTTCAACCATTCGCCAAGCGGACGACTTCCAACTGAATGCTTCTTCAGATAACACCACGATTGGCATCCAAGTATTGAGAAACACGCACTAATCCTTCTATTTTACAGATTAGCTCAATAGGACGACCGCGTAGACTTACATTTTCACTTTTAAGCCATTTTTGAGCCGTTGATTGTTCACCAACAATAGAATCTAACGAACGAAAAACACGAATTAACAGCAAAGCAAATTCCCATTCTTTGCGCTCTTGGCTTAATTGATAATCGCCCCTGTACAATCGAGAAATAGAGGCTGGACTTAATCCCAGTATTTTTGCCATATTGGTTTGAGAAATACCTAAATACTCTGCGGCACGAGTAACGGCTTTAGTTAATACTGGCGATGCTTCTGAGGTTTTATTAACGTTATTGGTAAGTGCTGGCATAAAATTCTCCTATCTTTGGGAATAATACCTTATTTTATTTTCTAATGAAATTGGGGTCGATAGGGAATTCGGAATATAAACCACGTTAAGAGGTTTTTTGTCACAAAATCAATGTAAAAGCAGTTTGCATTACATTGATAAAATAACGGGTTACATGACTTGAATTTACTGGTTTTTAGCTAAAATTTTAGAGTCATTTATACGACCGTTTATGTGACACCGCTATGCTATTATTTAATTTTTAATTATCGTTGAAGTAATAAAATAAAGTCTTTTAATTTCAAACTGTTATTTCCTTAACGGGGTTTATGTTCCGAATTCCCTATCGACCCCAAGTTTGCATAATTTTTAAATTTTCAGGTGTCAACGCGCCAATATGCCGAGCGCGAATCACGCTGTTTTTATCAACTAAATAGGTTTGCGGCAAACTCTGCACATCGAATGGCATTGCGCTTGCCATTTCACCATCAAACATAATTGTGGCAAATGGATTTCCCGATTGCTTCAAATACGTCCGTGCATTTTCTAAATCATCTTGATAATTCACGCCGTAAATTGTCACGCCCTCAGCCGCGAGTTGTTTTAAAAATTCATGTTCTGCCCGACACGCTGCACACCAAGAAGCCCAAATGTTTATCAACACAGGTTTTTTAAAATCCGCGCTGTTTAAAATGATTTCCGTATTTGTGAGCGAAGGTAAATTGACGATCGGAACTTTTTTACCAATTAAACGAGATGGGCTTTTATTGGGGTCATACGTCAAACCGTAGCCATACATCAACCCCAAAAGAATAGCTAAAATTATCGGCAACGCTAAAAGCAAACGCGGGGCAGGTTTTGTCATTGCAAATAATCCAAGATGTCACGCACTTTTTCTTTGTCATGAAAATACTTAAATTTTGGCAACGCATTCATGCCGTGACAATCCACACAAAACGTGGCTTTTACGCCTTCGGTTCGCAGAAAACTGTTTAACGGCGTGCCTTCAACATTGTCTGTTTGACCTAAAGACAAAATCGTTCTCGGTTTGGATTGCAACGCATTTTTGCTGATTTTCGCGCTCCAAAAATGTGGCTCGTGGCAGGTTTTACAAGCAATTTCACCAAAGTCATCAATTTTTTCTTTGGTATTCAACAAAGGCATAATTTTTTTATCTGAACGTAAAACCATGTCTTTATGCGGGTGATTAAAAAATTTCACGATTTTCTTTTCCGCAATACCATTTTTTTGATGACAGTTAATGCACAATTTGTCTTCTTTAAAATTGCTATGTTGCAATTCGCGGTCAGCAAAATCTTCAACGACAGATTTCGTTGAAAATAAATGCGATGGATTTTTATCGCCTTTATGCAAACTGTGACACGTCCCACAAACGCCGCTTTGCTGGGGTTTTTCGTTAAATTGATTCGGTTTATTTTTCGCAGTAATTCGCAAATCGTGGTCACTTCCCACAATCGCCTGTTTGCCTTGATGACAATGCGAACACAATTCGCCATTTTGATAATTTTCAACTAACGCTGGTGTATCGGGTTTGCCTTCGTGAACCGCGTGACACGTTAAACAACCGATTTCTTTGGTTTTTTTACCTGCGACAATTTCAACTTCGTCGTCCATTTTCACATTCACAGGATGTACACCTTTTGCGGCGGCATCATCTTTATCTTTGGCGTGTTGGCGTTTGTGACACGTTTTACAAAGCGATTCTGCGTCTTTGATGCCTTTATCAAGCAATGCCGTTTCTGGATTTCCCGAATGAACATTGTGGCAACTTTGGCAAGTGACAAATTTCACTTCTTTGTCATTTTGTTTCATCGGTTCGTCAGGTTTCACATTGATTGGATGAATACCTTTGTGACGCGCATCATCTTTATTTTTTGAGGCTTGTTTGTCGTGGCAAGTTTCACAAAGTGCGTCAGAAGTGGGATATTTTTTCTCAAGCAACGCTGAACCCAATTTGCCATCGTGAACAACGTGGCAAGTTTGACAGCTAACAAAATCAACGTTTTTACCGTCTTTTTGCATTTGTTTTGGGTGTTTTTTCGGGTCGGGTTTGATATTGACAGGATGCACGCCTTTTTTGTGCGCGTCTTTTTCGTTTTCGGAAGATTGCCGTTCGTGACATTCCAAACAAAGCGAGGCTTTTTCATTTTCCAAAACCGTCAACGCGCCGTTATCAAAACCGCCGTGAATTTGGTGACACGTTTGGCAAAGCATTTCGTTTTGATTCCCTAAAACGCCGCCATTTTTTAACAACAAATTCGGCAAACCGTGTTGTTGTAATTTCGATTCTGTTGCAAAACCGAGTGCATTTTTTTCGGGTGGCATTGCTAATTTAATCGCTAATGGATGATTCACACCGCGATTTTTTGCTTCTTTTTCACGCGCATTTTTACTTTTTGATTCATGGCACTTTTCACACAAATCACCGTTTTTATTCGCTACGCGAAGCCACGCATTGCCGTGTTCTTTGTAAAGCGTTTCGTTAGTTTGTTGCGGGGCATCTTTTGTATGCGGCGTGTGGCAAGTCGCACAATTCAATTCGTTATGTTCGCCATGTGGAAAATCTTTTGGCAATTTATCTGCCCGTTTTTCAACAAAACGTTCTTTTTTTAATTTTTCATCGTCATAAACTGTTGCGTGCTGTTTATTTGTGCCAATTCGCAAACGTGAATCCACGATTGCGCCATTGTGACAGCTGTAACACATTGCAAAACCGCCATCTGGTAATTGCCCTTGTTTGTCAGGTTGCGCGGTTTCTTTATTCCACGACAAATGACACGCTAGACAATTTTTTTGTGACGGTTCAATCGGTGCAGCGTTATTTTTTGCAGGTTGTGAAAATTGAGGATTGATTGAAAATTCGACGATTTGATTTCCAAGCGTTTCAGCAACAAGCAATTTGCCATCTTGAAAATTTAACGAAGTCGGTGATTTTAGAAGTAACGATTGCCCAGTTTTATCCGTCAATTCGCCGAACGATTCGCCATTTTTGAAAACTTTAATCGTGCCGAAATAGCTATCGCTGACAAAGAACAAATCGTTTTTTGTATCAATCGCAATGCCATTCGGACGAAATAACGTATTTTTATCCGTGCCGAATTTGCCAATTGTCGAAAAGAAACGTCCGTTTTTATCAAATTGTTGAATTCGTGAATTCATAATATCGACAACGTACAAATAACCGTCACGGTCAAATGCCATTTGATATGGATATTGAAACTGTCCGTCCATTTCGCCACGTTCACCAAAACACGAAAGCGGCGCATTTTTGACCAAATCAAAACGGCAAATTCTGTGATTGGCGCGGTCTGACCAATAAATCACATCTTCGTAAACAGCAATTGCAATAGGTTCAGGCTGATTTTTACTTTCGGCAGTTTGCGAAACATCAATTTTTTTCGTGAGTTTGCCCGAATTATCAAAACGTGAAAGTTCGCGTTTGATTGGATTTGCTGTCCAAATTTCGTTTTTATAAACAAAAATGCTTAACGCTGCGCTTTCATTTTCAATAACGGTATTTTCAAAATGCAAACCTTGTGCATCTAAAAAAATCGTTTTTTCAGCAATAACGCCAACAGGTTGCGCTAAATTTGCTGCTAAAACACGTTGAGCCGTAATTTCTACCGCGTGCGAATTGGCAAAACATGCCAACAAAAAAATCGCCAAAAATAACTTAACGTAGCATTTCACGAATAGTAATCCGTTGGTCATCGTTTTTGTAATGCTCTAAAAAGCGCGGAATAATGTGCGTTTGAATCGCTTGCACTTGCTCAGGATTCGCGCCCAATTTTGGCAAATCGAGTTTTGATTTTTTGTCGTTGTGGCATTCTTGGCAAGGCGTTCCTTGATGGGTTTTCTCGGTTTTTTGCCAGTTCAACGGCGCGTGAATTTTCGCGTGCAAAACGGCTTTTTCGGATTCATTTGCATTTTTCCATGTTGCGGAAATTTGTTTTGCAAACTCATCATTTTTCAGCAAAAAAATTCGTTCATCATTTAAAAATGGCGCAATTTTTGGATTTACAGGGCGCACATTTTCATTATCGAGATTTTTACCAATTCGCAATTCACCTGAAACAAATTGCGTTTTTTCCATATCAAACCAGCGATAAGACAATCTTTCATTTTCAACATGACACGTTTCACAAGCGATAAATTTAACGTGCATATTGTTAAACGTGCGAGTTCGTAACGCTTTTTGATGCGGCAACGGCGTGTGACAGGTTCGACAAAAACTTTGCGGCGCGGTTTCGAGTTCGCCCGCCTGTTTGTGAAACGGTGGAATCACCAGTTTTTCACCAATTTCAACGTCTTTATGTTCACGCAGTTTTTTCGCTGACAACTCAATTGCGGCTTGATTTGGCGTAACATTTTCAATTTGCTGTTGATGAAGTGGAATTTCTGTTGCGAACACCGATTTAACGAGAAACAGAAAAATCAAAATAAACGTTCTCATCATTTCTCCACCTCATTTTTTACAACAGGCTTTTCAAATCGCCTTTTAATTTTTGTCCATAAACTTTCTTTCTTCTTCGGTTTTGAACCTATGATAATTCGTTGAAATTTCTCCGCCCCTAAAATTGAATTATTGTTGTTTTTGTTCAATTTATTTGCATCACCAAAAATGCTCCACGCGATATTGCAAATCAAAAACACAATTGAAAGCAAACCTAAAATTGCGGCTAATTTGTACCAAATGGATAACGCTTTAAACGTTTCAAAATCGGGTTTCAAAACATCTTCAACTTTTGTTTCAACACCTAAACCTAGCGTCGCTATGCTGTGCATTTCAGAATTTAAAAAGCCATTATTTGCCACACTTTTTGAATAATCTTTATGACAATTCGATTGCCCACACGTTTGCGAAAGATGAGCGGCATTCACAGATGATTCTGAATCTTCGTCACGTTTAATGCCGTGATGCAAACCTGTTGGCGCGTGGCATTCAACACAGGACGCGCCGTGTAAATTTCCATCTTTCAACAAACGACCATGCAAGGTTTTGTCATAACTTTCTGTTGAATGAATGAACTCTAAACTCACGGCTTTTTTTTCTTTTGTTTCTGGGTTTTCTTGCTCAACTTTCGCCATTTTTTCAATGTTGCCGTGACAATCAATACATAATTTGTTAGACACATTTTTATTCAAATGATTACCAATGTAACGGCGCAAAATGTGACCGCTAAATTGATTGCGCCACGCATCACCCTCGTGACAAGTGCCACATTCTGCGTCATTGTGTGAAAATTCAGCTTTGAAGGCTTCCATATTTGCCGCCGCAATATACGGCGCGTTATCGTGACAACGCCGACATGATGGCAACGCCGAATCTTTATCTTCTTGAATTCGATTTCCAGCAGCAAAATCTTTGGTTAAACCTTTCCCATGTGCCGATTTTTCAAATTCTTTTGCAATGTCTTTATGCGTGAATGCTTTGCCATTTGAAGGTTCTTTAACGTGACAACTTTCGCCGCAATCCACTAAACCGTCTTTTTCTTCATGCGGGTAATCGGTGATTTTTCGATGACAATCTTTACACGGCACAGAACCATGCAGCGAGCCGTAATAATCGGATTTTAAAATCGAAGCCGAACGAATTTGCCCTTGTTTATCGACATATTTCAAATCGGGCAAACCGTGACACGAAAAACAGCCGTCAGGATCAGGCTGGCGTTTATCAGCAAAAGCGGCGTTGCAAAAAATCAGCAATATCGCCAAAAAGAAAAATTTAAAACGGTTCATCAATGCACAACCACCGTAATCGTCAACGCCGTTAAAAATCCTAAAATCATTGTGGCGTTAATCACTCGCGCCCATGAAATGGTTTGAACTGGCGTAACTTTGGGTTCAAAACGAGGTTTGAATGTAATCACTTGCCAATCAGGATCGGGGAAAATTTCCGTGCCTTTTTTTACGCGCTTGGGTTCTTTATGGCGCGAGGCGGTTGTCCATTCGATGGCATTCCAATCGCATACATCAACGCATTCGTGACAATCCATACAGGACGATTGTTCGACGGTGGCGACTTTATCAATCATTTTGATTGCGCCACACATACAATTTCTCGCGCAAACATTGCAACCTGTGCAACGTTCTTTTGCGACACGAATTCGGTGGGTGCTACGAAAACGTGAGCCAAAACTGTTCACGATGCCATCAATCGCACCGATCGGACACATGAATTGGCAATACGCTCTGCCTTTGCTTGAGAAAAATCCGAGTAATAAAAGTAGCGATAAATTCACCAAACCCACGGCTGAAAAAATAAACGCTAAACCTCCTGCGCCGCCTGAGATGGCTTCGACTAAACGCGGCACGGTCACGAAATTACACAACGTACACGCGCTCACACCAATTGCGGGCAAAACAATTAAATACGTTCCTAAATAGCTGTAACGGATTTGAAATTGCGGCAACCAACGATATTCGATTTTCCAGCGGTCATTTAATAATCGGCTGACTAATTCGCTAAATCCACCAACGGGACATAAATAACCGCACCAAATCCGTCCGAAAAATAACGTCGTGAGCAAAATCAAACCGAACGCAATCACGCCAATCATGGCTGCTGAAACGTGCGTCGCAAAATCATCGAGCGACATATTCGGAAAATACAAATAAAACCGCCGCATACACAAACGTCCGCATAAATCGCTGTTTCCCGCGAGTTTTGGCAAAATGGCGAGCTGCGTTAAAAATAAAATGCAGGAAATAAAAATGGTGCTGTAACGAAAACGTTGCACTTTTGGAACATCGCGCCAACGTTGTAAAGTGGTTTTAAAAGGATTTTTCATTGTTTAATTCTCAAACTCATGACAACTCAAACATAACGTGCCGTCTTTCGCGGGCAAACGTAATAAAACTTCATTTTTTAAGCGTTGATATGGCGGTAAAGTCGCGGCAATTTTTTCTAAACGCTCACGTTTATCGGCTTCCATCACGTCATTCCAACTGTGTTTTTCATATTCCACGCCTTTTTTAATATCGCCATTGACTTGATTGCTGGCAGGATTTTTTTCACCTAAAACCCCTTTTGCGTGGGGCGAATGGCACGTTAAACAAAGCACTTCATCATTTTCTGAAATTGGCAAATGTACACCTTGTTCTTTTTCGGTTTTTTTCAAATTGTTTTTCATATTTCGTGCTGAACTTTTTGAATTTTCTAGCGTTTTCAAATTCGCATCGGTGTGTTCAACGGCGTTGAAGTGTGGCGTTTTTAAATGGCAACCTAAACACACTTTCTCAGGCGACAAACGCAAATTGGTATCCACTAATAAACGTACTTTTTCGCGCTGTTCGTTGATTTCACTGTGACAAAACAAACAGTTTTCTTTTTTAATCGAACCGTCATCATTCAGCATCAAATGAATGTTTGGGCGTTCATGTGCTTTTTTATCGTGGCAATTTGAGCAAAACATTTCTAATTTTTTATAACCGTCTTTGCGTAAAAAATCAGGCGCGTTTTTATCGATTTTGTCATAAGGCGTTTCGGCGATTTTTTCTAAACCGTGACACGTTTTACAACCGATTTTTTTATCTTCTTTTAAAAAAAATTCCGCTGGCGGTTGCATTTCGTCTAACAATTTCACATCAACAACATGATGCAAATCGGGCAAATGTTTCGATTGTTTATACGATTGCGTTTGCCAATCGGTGGATTCATCAGCAAAGGCAAAATTACAAATCAACAAAAGAAAAAACCAGATTTTCATAAGCCTTTCTGCACACGTTCGCCGTGATTGTGACAAGTCACGCAATCCGAACCATTGTTAAAATGCACGCCACTCAAACCATTTCCCGTGTCGATTTCACCGCCGTCAGAAACCGTTTTCATGTTGTGACAAAGCACGCAAAGTTGGCTGTAATTTGTGTCGTTTTCAAGTAAATTCACGCTGTATGGTTTGTTACGAAATTTAGAATCGAGTAAAAATACGCCTTTGCGTGAATCATCAATAATCAAACCTTTATTTGTCGTGCCGTGCATGGTGTGGCAATCGACGCAATCCACAATCGCTTTATAATTATATTCACCCCGCAAACCGTTATAAATTCCATCACCTAAACCTTCTGGAACGCCGTGTTTATCAATTTTTCGATAATCATCTTCGGCTGCAATCGACTGGTCACTCCGTCCTGCGTGAATAATCGGATAATTTTTTTGCTGATGATTGCGATTGTGGCAACGTAGGCAAAATTCGTTTTGGTCTTTATAAGGCGTTGGCGTTTCAGTTGGTTTATTGGGTTTGTCGCTAAACGTCGTTAAATCAATATCCAACTCAAATTTACCGTTCATATTCGACGCATCATGACAAACTACGCAGTGCCGACTGATCGTCGGTAAATCTTTCGAGGCATCAAAGTCGTGGCGATGCTTTCCCGTTCTAAATGGATTCGCGGGCATATCTTGCGGATTGTGACAAACCAAACATTGCGGCTCGGTTTTCTTCGCGCCGTTATCGCCGTGACAACCTGTGCAAGTGACGAATTTCTTTTTATCCACAATCGCTTTTGTTTTCGGCACGGTTTCATGCAAACGTTGCAGCGCGTGACAGCTTTGGCAATTCGCTTTCCCCCACGCGCTACCCATTCCGTGCGACGGCGTTAAAAGCAAACTGCCATTTTGCGAAACCGTTTTCGCCTGAATCGGCATCACGAAAACCAAGCAAATCAAAAAAATCAAACTTTTAACGTGTCGCATGGCAGTCACTGCAATAATTTTCATTGTGGCAACGTCCGCAACGTGCCGAATCAAAACGCGCTTCCAAACCGTGCAATGTTCGATAGCCTAACGGATGATAACCCGCGCCAGACGTGTCACGGCGCAAATGGCAATCGGTGCAAAAATTCACATCTAAATGACACGTTTCACAATACTTTTCATTGCTTCGCGCGGCTTCGTTATGATGATTTTTGTAATCAAATTTGTGGTCAGGCGGTTGAATTCGCTCTTTATCGGTGTGGCAAACGTCGCAACGCCACGGCGCACGCTGTTCATCAACGTGGCAACTGTGGCAAATCGGTTTTAACGCTTCATTCGCAATCACAGTTAAATTTTTCAATTTTTTAATATCCACGACATCCGATTTCGCATAAGAATGACAAAGCAAACAACTATCGCCTTCTTGTTTCATAACGTCTAAATGCGCGTTGTGCGGATAATGAACGTCGGATTTTTGATTGCGTTTTTCCCACCACGAATTGTCGGTTTTCGCCTCCATCGCAAACGCCGTTCCCGTCAAAACGAATAAAATAATCAACCAAAATGTGCGGCAAATCATGGTTTTTTCGCCTGAAAATAATCGAAGTAATACGTCATTTGCACTGCGCCAAGATATTCATTTTGAAGTTGAGAATTGTTGATATAACTACCTTTCAAAGAAAGTACCCAATTATTTTTAATCATCGTTTGCCATTCAGTTTCAACACCTGTGGCAAAATTTTGTCCGTACAAACTTTTCTTTTCATCTCGAAATGCTAAATTCACGTTGTAACGATTTTTGCTATCCAGCGCGTGCGTGTGCGAGGCATAAAAACTGGTCGCATATTCGCCACTGTTTAATTCCAAATAATCAACCGTGCCTTGCCAAGTGATATTCGGTTTGAGTTGATAACTCACGCTCGCATTCGCGCCTTTTCCGTCGTAACCCGTTGGACGATTTGCCACTTGAACGCCCGCCGAATAACGCAAATCACTCGAAAAACGATGCTCCACCGAACCACGCCAAATTTGCTGTTCACCTAGCGCGTAAGCCGAATAAAAACGGTCTCGAAAGGTAACATAGGGTTGAATGGCTCGATACGCTTCGTAATAATTCCGCAAGCGTACATTTTTAAAAACATCCCACCACGCATCGACAAACACATTTTCGAGCCGACTTTTTTCACTCGCGTAAGAACCTTTGACGTAGATTTCAAACGGCTTTTTTTCACCGAGTAAATTACCTGTCAAATGCGTGGCGGCATTGTAACGATAGGTCGTCAGCGTGCGTTTTTTCAGCGTTTGCGTTGGCATTCCTAACACGTCGAAATTTGAATTTGTGGCGGGTTGATTATCAACGGTTGTTGCTTCAATCGGCTGCGGCGTTTCAATTACGTCGAAATTTTCATTGACCAAACTTTCGTTAAACGCGGGCGAAAGCAAATTAAATTCGGGATTTATTTCAGGCGTAATGATTTCTTCGGCAATGGTTTCGGGCGTTTTCGTCACGGGCAAAATGGGTTGAATTACGTCTTGTAAAAAGGTTTCGTTACGCTGAACGGCTTGCATGCCAACACGAAAATCCGTTTTTTCCACTTTGAACCACGACGTTGAAAAATTCGGCGAAAGATTCAACGCGCCTTCAATACCACCAACTAAATTACCGCGCAACGATTGAACGTGATCAATTTGCAACGGTCGTCCGCCATAAATTTCAACGCTTAACGGATTTGAAAATTGATATTTCGCCGTCGCGCCATCAACTAAATACAAGCCTAAATTATCACTTTTTTCAAACCGTCCGCCGCGTAAAGTCACGGGTAAAAAGTCGAAACTTTTTTCGGCATACGCTTGATAAAGCTGTTGTTTATCACGATAAATATCGGTGCTT
Source organism: uncultured Pseudomonadota bacterium (assembly GCA_903847275.1). Lineage (GTDB taxonomy): Bacteria > Pseudomonadota > Gammaproteobacteria > Methylococcales > Methylomonadaceae > UBA10906. The sequence continues at coordinate 8,769 of CAINDC010000139.1, read as the reverse complement.
AATCGACTGACTGCGCTAAATTGTGCGTTTAATTTTTGATTCGGATTGTTATAAACCAGCGTTCCCCACGCTTCGCCCGTGTAATCGCCGTCTTCCGTGTTGTAACGATTATCGGTTTGTAATTTTGTTCGCAACGAGCCGCGCCAACTGTCGTTTTGGTCAGAAGCCAAAACATTCGTGGACGATACAACGAACAAAAATATACAAAATCGCTTAGTCATTTTTTGTACGAATCTCAAACGGTTCAAGACCTTGCTCACGTTTTTCACGGTGTTTTTTCAAAGCCAAACCCGTGAACGTCGCCACCGCAATAATGCAACTTCCGCAACCTGCACACGTTCCAATTTTTGGCACGGTGCAAGCCGTCGCCAGCAATCCCTGACTTAATGCCACGCCAGAACCCGTCAACCACGGCAACGTTTGAGCCACTAAATCCGACGCTTTCATTTTTTCAAATCCACTAAAACTGCGCGTTCTGGCAGTTGCGACAACGACAAAATAACGTAATTTGATTTCACTGCGATAATTTCTGTGGGAATTTTGGTTTTAGGCGGATCGATAATGTTGCCGCTGACTAAATTCACGGCAAATAATCCAACTTCATTTTGTTCAGTGGCTCGCCCGTTGTAAGGCAATTTCAAAAAGAGTTTTTCATTATTCATTGAACAAATCGTGTCGGGATTTAAACAGCGCGAGCCAAAATAAAACACCGAACTCGACACGTCACCTTGTGGCAATGTGCCAACTTTTTTGTTGCCAGTGAAAGCAAACGCTGTCCAATCCGACGCGATAATTTCAAATCTGAAATTGCTTAAAATGGCTTTGTTTGAATTGGTGTAATTTGCCGCCAGCCAGATATTTTTGACGTTGTCCCCCGTCATTGGATTTTTAAACACAAACGCTTTTCGAGTGAGTTGCGTTGAAAGTGTCACTTTTAAATCAGCGTCTAAATCTTTCAAAATCTCGTCTCGCGCCACCACTTGAAACTCACCTGAAATTGCATTTATTTTGTTACTTTGCAATTGTGACGTAAATGGATTTAATTTTGTTTCGTACAAAACATCGTCAATGTTTTCGACAATTTTGCCGTCGTCCGACAACTTGAAATACGGCATCGCTAATTTCACAATGCCTTCTTTGATGAGTTTGGGATACGCGGTTTTGTCGTTTAATTCAGCGACAACGCGGACGTTATCTTTTCCTAAAATTCCAACGACAGCCGAATTGATGGAGCCATTACGTTTGCGGTCGTGACAATCTGTGCAAGGCATCGTATCCGCAATAGGGCGCGTGTTGTGGCTGATTAAATACTCGTTCGTTTCTGTCCAAATCATTTGCGCGTTGGGCTTTTGAAAACCTTTCGATTTCAACAAATCATCAAACCGCGTTTTTAAATCTTTCACGTCCTGATAACTTTTCGGTTCGCTGTCCACACCGTTGGTAATTTCCAAGCGTTCGGCGCGAGTTAAAACACGTTGATTGGTGCTATCAATCCAATAATAACGGCTCGCGGGGTTGTACGGCATGATGCGCGATTTGCCATCTTCGGACGGACGATAACGAAAACGTGGTTTTAGCGGTTTGTCTTGATAAGCGAGCTTTGTAATGTGGCACGTTTGACACGCAACGGCATTGAAATGGACTTGCACCGTGCGATTTAACGTATTTTCAGCGTAACCTGCCATATCACCGCGATTTCGCCAAAGCTCACGATGCGCGTCTGAAATTGTCGCTTGCCCAGAATGCGGCAAGGCAGGTTTTTCAGTGCTTCCGTACGTTTTACCACCGTGACAATGTTCACACGAAAGCGGTTTCGGCTGATTATTCAAATCACGGCGCACATCTTCATCTGAAAAACCCGTTAAAAATTGGTGATCCGCGCTCAAATCTAAGGCTTTGTTGTAATAATTTTTCGCGTGACAAGCGTTGCAATTATCAATGACTCGCGCAGTGCCTTTTTCTGTCCATGATTTGCCTTTGTGAACATCGTCTTTTGTATCAATTACATTTGCTTCAATTTTTGCTGCTTCACCAAAACCATAAAAACCGCGTCGTTCTTCGCTGGTCGAATGGCACAACATACAATTTTCACTGGCGGGAAAACGCAACATTGGAATTTGTGCATCACCGTTTGCATTAAATGCTGCTTCGTTCCATTTCAAAATAGGTTCAACATTGGCGGGTGTTTCAAGCGTTAAAAGATTTTGACCATCAGCGTTATCAGGCGACACATTCAAAAAAGCCAAAATCGCCGAATTCGCGTAACGAAACCAACCGTTTTTAATAATTTGCAAATTACGTTGAGCTTTCCAATCGGTAACAGGACGTTTGAATTTAGATAAATCCGCGTGACACGCCAAACAATCGGGTTCGATGACACCGCTTTTTTTCCAATCCCATTGTTCGATTTTTTTATTATTCCATTCAAAATAATCACCATCTAAAAAAGAAACCGCATTTTCAGGTTGTTTGTCGTAACGTTTGCCAGAACGGTCTTTTTCAGCAAAACCGCCACCCGTGTGACATTCTTCACAATTTTTAATTAAACCCACTGCGCCGTAATCTAAAAAATCGGCTTCTTTTATCGTTGTTTTTTTGCTTAACCACGAAGGATTGTTGCCGTTTTGGCAACTGTAACCACCGAAATAAGCAGGTGAAGTTAATGCCGCTAAACCACGTTTTAATCCAAATTTATCGTCGCTTTCATCGCGTCCCATTTCAAAATGGTAAGCGTGAGAAATTTTATCGATGTCGTGACAACCCGCGCCACCGCCACAACTGGTGCGCGTGCTATATGGTTTTTGCGAATCTAAAACGTGCGTGCCATTTTCGTCGAGCAATGGAATCGCAGGATGAATCGTGGGTGAATCAACGGCATTTCCAATTAAGGTATTTGTTACAGGAATAACAGGCGTAATAGGTAAAGTTGTAACGGGCTTCGTGATGACTGGCGTTTCAGGTGCAAATTCAGGAGGCGTAAAAAATTCAGTCGAATCTTCTCCATCAGCTGCCAACACATTAAAAGTGGGCAACATGAAAAATAGTAAAATGATGAAAAAAATTTGCCGAATAGCGAAGTGCATTAAAACCTGTGTTTATAAATAAAAGTGAACTTAAATGTATAAATGCAGAATTTAATCCAATAAGAAAAAAATAAGAAAAATAAGTACGTTACCGTTAATTTTTACGTTAAAAAATAGCAAAATTTTATTTAATTGTGGCATATCACATAGTTTGAATTTCAGAACGGGTTAAATGGCGCAAAAACAAATTTACATTTCACATAAATATCAATAAGCATTTGAATTTAAAGTTAAATATCTGCGGCATGATTATTGTAAGACTAAATGTTGTTCATTAGCAGCATTTTTACACAAAATAATTTTCAAAAGGAAGGCTTATGCCCAATAAACAAATTCCACCGCCGTATCGGCAAAAGCGCAGACTGGGTTTGCTTGCGCTTACGCCGATAATCACTGCAATGGCGTTTCCGCCTGCTCAAGCAGCAGTTTCTGCTATTACAGCAACCGCAAAATATGATGCGACCATCGGCAGAGTCGTTGTTGAAGGTAAAACCGATGCCGCTATCTTAGCTGGAGCAAAAATATCGGTCTTGGATGCGGCAAATAACACAATTCTTTACACAATTAACACCGACGCAAAAAAAGCATTTTCAATGCAGCTGCGTGGTACAACGACAATTCCGTGTTTAGTTCGTGTTGAAGTAACCAACCCAAAAGACAATTCGCAATCCCAAATTTTATTGCCTGTCAGTGGTGCAGATGCTTCTTGTGCTACAACAGCAGCTGTTCCAGCCTGTGCGATTACAAAACCCGTTGGTGACACTGAAATTACAGTTGGAAGTTCTTTAGCTTTTGAAGCAACGAAAGCTAAAGGTGATTATTCATGGATAATCAATGATGGTTCGGCTGATATAAAACAAGCGTCAGTAAATCATCAATTCACTGATGCGGGTAAATATCGTGTGATATTAAAAGTCACCGATGGTGCCAATCAATGTTTGGACGATGTAATCGTTTCCGTGATTCCTCCAAAAGGCACGAATCCTAATGGAAAAGTAATCGAACGAACCGCACCTACAATCGGTCAAGCATTACCCTTAGAAAAAGCGGGGAAAGTTACCAACGACAAAGATGCTTTAGCTGTTTTGCCGTATGAAGATATGGGAATGCAAGGTGGCAGTCAGATTAGTTTGCCTTACAACGCGATGATTAACTACAACTCATTGAATGCTCAAGTGCTTAAAAAAGTAGAACATAAACCTGTTTTACTTGACGACACGAGTGTTAGTTTGGCGTATTCAGCGGCATCGAATGCAAAAGACCCCGCAGGTAAAGATTCAATTAACTCAACCAGCCAAAATTTGTTCGACAAAAATCAAGTCGGAACGAACTTCGATCCTAAAGCCAGCAAACTTGATCCCGCAACGGGAAAACCATTGAAAAACGTATTCATCAATGGGCAAGATTATCATCAAGCTAAAATTCGTAAATCTGAACAATGGGACAGAATTCATCAACCGTTAGCGAAAGAACAAGGCATTGATGAAAACGGTATGGCATTTACCGATCAACAAAATCGTTATTTCCCTGCATTTATGCCTGCATTGCCCGACCAAGGTGTTCGAGGAAATACAGATAAAGCTCTTGGAATGCGTGAAATGCCTGGGATTGCGAATCCTTATGTAAAAAACGATCCTAAGAAGTTTGATTACAGCCCCGAAAAACAAAATTTTACCGCTCAATTTTTGCCTGCCAGTGACATCGACGATCAAGGACGTACCAATCCTTATCCGTTAATGCGTGTTGAAGCAAAAGTAGGCGGTAAAACGGTTGCAACCACGGACGCAGTTTATACCACTGCTTCTGAAACGCGCTGCCGCGAATGTCATTCTCAAGGCAAAATTGCGGGTGATGAAGATGTTTGGCGTATGCCAGTGACTACCGATGATTTGGTCGCTCCAGATGGCAAACCTGGTGCTGCAACAGGTGCAGGTAGTTTTGACCCAGGTGCTGATCCCACAAAACCTTGGCCACCAGCGGTTCATAATAAATTCGATGACAAAATTGCGGACAATCCAACGTTCACAAATTTAGCTAAAGAAATGAACGATCCAAAAAGCAAAAGCTATATTCCGCGTGATGCAAATGGTTTACGTACTGACCGTGTAAAAGAATCACGTTGGGTAAAAACCGATGCAGCAGGAAAACCAACTTCAACAACCAGTCCAACGAAACCTGCCGACGCAGATGCAAGTTGGAAATTGCAAGTGCGTTTAAATTTCCGTGCGCCTGAAGAAGAAGGTGGAAATTCTTGGGTTGAACAAGAAAAAGCGGCGTTATTTAATACGTTAGTGATGCACGATTACATGGTGTATTACGGACCAACACCCGCAGCGGGCGCAAAATGGCCAGCAAGTTATTCAAGCCAACTCGCGGATGGTTATGCGGACGACAAAGGAAAATCACGCGCTCAACCGATGTATTTCTGTTCAGGTCATCACCAAAGTTCACTCAAATTTGACGTAGGTGTTGTACCGCGTGCATTCCAAACCAATCGTTCCGATTATTCCAAAGCGTTCCATGCCTTCCACGGCAAAATGCAAGTTTATAAGGCAGATGTAAGCGCAGCGGTAAGCGCGGACGGTTTGGCGCATAAAAAAGGCGATTTGATTCGTGACGAACGCGGACATCCTAAAATGTTAGGTGGACGTGGTTGGGATTCTCAACATAACGATGATAACGGCGTACCTTTAACAGCAGATGCAACGGGGGCTTTAACAAAACCGACGGTTCAACCTTATGACGCGGCTAAAAACAACTGGCGACCTGATTTATTCCCAGCGGATAAAAATGGTGAACCATTAGTCAAAGTTGGCGAAAAAGTGCCTGTTGAAGAAAATTGTGCAAAATGCCACACAGGTGCGACTGAAAAAGGTTATCGCGATATTCATCACACAGCAGGTTTGAAATGTGATAGTTGCCACGGTGATATGCTTGCTGTTGGTAATGTTTATAAAAATGAAAATTACAATTCAAACTTAACAGGCGGCGGTGCTTACACCAAAGATTCTGTTAATTTCCGTAGACCTTGGCTTGATGAACCAAATTGCGGTTCATGTCACATGGGTGACGGCAATATGGGTAAAGATGGTAAAGGTGATGCGTTTAGCGCAGGTGTTATGCGTCAAGCATGGAATGGCGATGATAAAACAGGCTTTAGTCGTGACCCGATGAATGCCCGTTTTGCTGTTATGCCAACGAAAGAAAATCGTCTTGAGCCAATTACTACTCCAGATAAAACACAAACACCCACAATTACCGAAGATAAAACGAAACCGATTGATCCAGTGACGGGTAAATATCCTACTGTTACAACGTATCCTTCGGTAACAAAATATGTCGGTGTGCCTGTTTCACAAACGTTGTATCGCAAAAGTGCAGATGTTCACGGCAGTGGCGCAAATGGTTCATTGAATTGTTCAACTTGTCACGGTGGTTCACACGCGATTTGGCCCAATCAAGATCCGAATGCTAACGACAATCAAACGTCAAAACAGTTGCAAGGTTACGATGGCAACATTGCAGAATGTTCTGTTTGTCACATCAAAGACGATTTCAAAACAGGCTTGGTTGCGACTGATGGTGGCATAAGCGGTTTAGGTGTTGGTCAAGGTGTGCGTGATGGAACGGTTGTGGATTCAAGTAGTCAAAAAGCCTTCCTCGCTGGTCCTCACGGAATGCACCCAGTCGGCGACAAATCGTGGTATTACGATGCAAAAGGTGCGGCAAAAAATACCGCGAAAACGCAAAATGGTAAATTCAACGGAGGCTGGCATAATGACTTTGCTCAAAAACCAGGCCCAGATGGCGAAGACCAATGCGCGGTCTGTCATGGTGCAGACCATAAAGGCACTCGCTTATCGAAAACTTTAGTTGACCGTACTTTGACAGATGCGACAGGTAAATCGATTAAAGTCTTGAAAGGTCAAATTATCGGTTGTGACTTGTGTCACAAAATAGATAAAAGTTTTATGAATTCACCAAAAGGCATGGCGAAAGAACACGCGCCACCTAAACCTGAAACATTTGTGATTGGTGGAAAACCTGCGGCATCAACAGGTGGAGGCATGAATATGGGTGGTATGAAAATGTAAAACCAAGTTGTAAGTTTTAAGGAGGGAGCGTTGCAAAGCGTTCCCTTTTTTGTTTTCAAAAAAGGAAAAAAGATGATTTTTTTATCAAAATTACAGAAAACGATTTTTATCACTGCTGTTTGTTTAACCACCAACGCCGAAGCAGCTAATCAAAAACCAATTGCCGATGCGGGTGTAGATCAAAATGTTGGTTTTTCAACAAACGCAACACTTTCAGGCATAAAAAGTTCAGATGCAGATGGCGAAATTAAAACGTATCAATGGACGCAAACCAAAGGTACAAAAGTCGTTTTACAAAACGCAAAAAGCGTTTCTACAACATTTGAGAGTCCAAAAAAAGTGGGTGAATTAGTTTTTAAACTTACTATTACGGATGACAAAAAAGCGATAGCTAACGACACAGTTACAATTAACGTCAGCGAACAAAAGATAACATCGCAATTAAACGACACTGGAATTACATCTTGTTCAGATGGTGCGTTCAATGTGAATGGTTGTGGAATTAGTCAATATCCACGCCAAGATGCAGAATTTGGACGTGACTTTTTTGATAACAATGACAAAGATGGTCACGCGGGTTTTAGTTTCAGTAAAATTAGTGCAACAGGTAAACAATTGCCACTCGATGCAACCGAATGGGCGTGTGTAAAAGACAATATCACGGGATTATTGTGGGAAGTTAAAACGCCTAAAAATGCGATTGAAAATTATGCGTTTGCCGATATTGATAAGTTTGTCAAAACCATAAATTCCCAAAAATTATGCGGTGAAACGAATTGGAGATTACCACAAATTCAAGAACTACAAAGCATCGTGGATTATAGCGTACCGTTGCCGAATCCTAATATCGACCTCAATTTCTTCCCAAATTCAACCAGTAAAATTTATTGGTCGGGAACAGCTTATGCCAAAACAAAAAATGACGTTTGGGGTATTTACTTTGAAGATGGACGTGTTTTTGAACAAAATAAAAAAACTCTCGCGGCAATTCGTTTGGCTAGTTCAGCGCAAAAATCGCCTGCAAAAAATTATGTGATTTCAAAAGACGGTACAGAAGTATTTGACACGCAAACAGGGTTAATTTGGCGACGTTGCGTTGAAGGTATGAAATGGAATGGCAAAACGTGTGTCGGTTATCCATTTGGTGGAATGTTGGTGGAAAGTTTGCAGCGTGCAGCAAGTGAAGCGCGTTTAACAGGCAAAGCGTGGCGATTACCCAATATCAAAGAATTAGGAAATTTGGTGGATACAACGCAACCAAATTTGGCAATCGATTCAATTGTTTTTCCTGAAACGCCAAATGATCAAATGTGGTCGTCATCACCTTATGCGTTAGATGCGTTTTTTGGTTGGGCGGTGCATTTTTACTACGGTTCAAGTTATTACACATATTTGGAAGATATTGCGATGATGCGTTTAGTGCGTGAATAATGGGCAGGTTATCGGATAAGGAAAAGTTAGTTAAGCATTATGCCCACCTAAAACCAGCAGTATTGAACGGTACAGTAACAGGTGCAAACCGTGAAGCGAATAAACAACGGTTCATTAACGACCCTGAATGCTTGATGCTAATTGCTAATCCAAAATCAGGC
>CAINDC010000138.1 GCA_903847275.1 uncultured Pseudomonadota bacterium | reverse complement strand
GGTGCATTGACGTTGTTGATGTTACGCCGCACGTTTATCGCATTGAATGAAACCATTGGTGGTTCAGTTGAGGATGCTCGCAAATACATTAACTCGCTAGCTGAAGGTAATTTTTCAATTCAAATCAACACCAGCAATAGTCATAAAGACAGTATTATTGCCTTAATTGCTGACATGAAAAACAAACTTGATGCGGTGTTATCAAATACCAATTCAGTAATGAATAGTGTGGCGGAAGGTGATTTTAGTAAGCGCGTTGATGTTCAAGCGCGTAACGATTTGGATAAATTGAAACAAAACGTGAATGCCAGCATTGATAAATTGCAACAAACGATGATTGCTTTAACAGATGTGATGCACGCATTAAGTCATGGCGATTTCAGCAAACGTATGAATTCTAGTGTCAAAGGTGACGTTAAAATCGCCGTTGATGACGCTATGCAAACTATGCAAACTATGCTTAGTGACATTGGAAAAGTTATGAGTGGTGTTAAAGACGGTGATTTAACAACTCGAGTACAAGCGCAAGGGATGGGCGATTTAGCCACATTAAAAAACAATATCAATCAAAGTTTAGAAACCACTGAAAAAAATCTACACGGTGTTTTGCGTGTTGCGAAATCATTATCGAATGGCGATTTAACTGACAGTATGAAAGCTGATTACACTGGCTTGTTTGGGGAAGTGAAAGTTGGCATGAATGCTACTGTTGAAAACTTAAAAAGTTTGATTGGTGAAATTCAAAATACCAGTGAAGTCATTGCGAATGCGTCGAGAGAAATTTCAGCAGGAAATAATGATTTGTCGCATCGCACCGAGGAACAGGCTTCGAGTTTGCAACAAACCGCCGCGAGTATGGAAGAGTTAACCACGACCGTTCAACAAAATACTAACAACGCAAATAATGCAAATCAACTCGCGTTAGGTGCATCGACAACGGCAAAACAAGGCGTTGTGGTGGTTAATAACGTAGTTAAAACAATGGCGACTATTAACGAATCGTCACATAAAATCGTTGATATTATTACCGTAATTGATGACATTGCATTTCAAACAAACATTTTAGCGTTAAATGCGGCGGTTGAAGCCGCTCGTGCTGGTGAACAGGGAAAAGGTTTTGCTGTCGTGGCGGTTGAAGTTCGTAACTTAGCACAACGTGCCGCCAATGCCGCAGGTGAAATTAAACATCTCATTAGTGATTCGGTTGATACGATTTCAGACGGAAGTAAGCAAGTCGAACAAGCAGGTAAAACAATGGAAGATATTGTTAATGCGATTCAAAATGTTACGGTGATTATGTCTGAAATTGCGTCTGCTTCAAGTGAACAAATGTCAGGAATTGATCAAGTTCATAACGCAATTACACAAATGGATGGTGTCACCCAACAAAACGCGGCGTTAGTTGAAGAAGCGGCGGCAGCAGCAGAATCACTCAGTGAGCAAACACGAAATTTGGCGATTGAAATGGCACATTTTAAAATACGATAAATTCTATTTTTGGCAAAAAGTCAGTCGTAAAAGCACTGCTATAAGAAATTCCACAATTAAAAACCAGAATCAAAATCGAAATCAGCACCCCCC
>CAINDC010000137.1 GCA_903847275.1 uncultured Pseudomonadota bacterium | reverse complement strand
TTTTCAAAAGCGTTTCCTGCTGCTTCGCCCAGACTCGATGATTATCTGGATCGCAAGTTTTTGAGGCGGCGGCGATATATTCGCAGACGTGGTAAAAATCAACCAGATAACTGGCTTGCGTCCCGAATTGACGAGTGACTTGATTCCTTATCCATAATGCACCATCGCTCACGCCATGCAACTTTGTTTGCGTTCCAAAACCAGCAGCAACCGCACAATTCAGCAAGGCTTGCCCTGCATCATCGACGCTGCCGCCAAAAGTGGCATCAAACTTAGGATTTACACTGCCTTGCTCATGCACCAAAGCTAAACACGCTTCTTTCCAATGTAACGATTTTTTTTGCTTGCGTTTATCGCCCTCAGCCGAGCCCATCGTGACAATGGGCAACATACAGCCATCTATTTCTCCTATCTGTTGCAGACAGCCGTTTTTGTTAACTGACGGCAGCGTGGCATTCACCTTTTCTTGTTGCATTTTTTCGCCGTGAGATAAGGTCGTTTTTCGAATGGAACTGACGGGCGCGGTTATTCCGTAATGTTCTTGCAACTTTTTGGGGACTTGCCCAAATGCATAATCCGCGCCGAAATCCGTCATCACACGCTGTAATGGCATTGAATAATAATGTGAGGTAATTTTTGCTGATTGGATAAAGGGTCTAAATTTTTTACCCAAATGGCAAAACACTTGTTCCATCACCATAATTAGTCCGTAAGTCGTGTGCCATTGGACTTTTTTTTTACCGTCACAATGATGCATTGGATTTTGTTCGCGAAAATTTACGGTGGCTTTATCGATAGCCTTATCCGCCCAGCAATGAAGCGCGTCGTTACCCATTTTACGCAATTCTTCGATGACATATTGTTCGGCATCATCGGCTGTTGAGTCGCCAGCCTTATTTTCAACGACGTTAAGTAACGTTTCCACTCGTTTACGAAGTTGTGGATGTTGATTGAGTCGGCTAATGAAAATCTGGTCGCTATGTTGAGTCATGGTTTATGTCAATCCAAATGACAGTATTTCACAGAATTCCCCTCACTTTTAATCACACCCGTAGCATAGGTGGTTTCTTCATCAGAGAAACAACTCGTCTTTGTGACTTTGAGTCGCACTAAATATATTCATCAGCCAAATTTTTCTGCATGAATGAAACAACCTTTGTTTCGTCTATAAAATTACCATAACCCAATGATAATTTTACAAAAACAGCTTCGATCGTCATATTCCAAAGCATTGTCGCGCCCACATTTGTTAATTCAATCGTTGATTGATAAGCGTTAATAGATTTCAACGCTGGCGCGAGATAAATCGACACATTTTCTTTTTTGCAACGCGCAACAAAATTGAGTAATGAATAATTTTCTCCCCATTGCAAAGTCGTACAAGCTGTTCCAGAATGATACAAATCATGCAACACAGCATCGACATTCTCTAAATTAAAATGCTCATAATTTAATGATGGATGAGGTTTTATCATCAAAATGCGTTCTGAAAAAATCGGTTTGAGTGGCGTGTTAAAAACAGTTTTTGGGACAGTATTCACATCATCAATACTAAAAAAATCACTACTGAGTTGTGGCGAACACGTTAATCGCGTTGCATTGTGTAAAGTGACTGTTTTTTCAGCAGGATTTCTATAAGGTACAAAAACACCTGTTAATTTGTCATTCAAAATCTTTTCAATCGCAAAACTGAAATTATCAAGTCCATTTGTATTCGGATTACTTAAAGGTAAATGACTTGAAACTAGAAAAATCGGTACGGTTAGCGCGTGAAAATAAAATCCTAACGCCGCCGCCGTATAAGCCAATGTGTCTGTGCCATGCGTGACAATAATTCCGTCATACAACGTAGGATTTGCATTTTCAATCGCATCAATTAAATCTGTCCAAATTCGTGGTGATAAATTTTCACTCAAAATTTGATAAGGTTGTATCGTCGTAAAATTTACATTTGTCTGTTGAAAACCCTGTTTAAATTGTTCAATCAACAAAAAAGCGATTTTTTTATCGGTATCAATCGCGCCATTATTTACGCTTGAACCAATCGTTCCACCTGTAAAAACGACTAAAATTTTTTTCATAAGCTCTTATCCCGTAAAATTATCTTTTTTCAAAGCACAAATCCTACACTAAATGAAAATATCACTCATCGTCGCTATGTCGAAAAATCGCGTTATTGGATGCGATAATAAAATGCCGTGGCATTTATCTTCGGATTTAAAACGCTTTCGTGCCATCACAATGAATGCTCCAATTTTAATGGGACGCAAAACATTTGAATCTATCGGCAAACCTCTCGACGGGCGCACAAATCTGATTTTGAGCAAAAATTTCGATTATCAACCTGCTGGCTGCTTGGTTTTTAATTCGCTCGAAACTGCGTTAAATGACGCGCAAAATTATGGTGAAGAATTGTTTATTATTGGCGGTGCAACACTTTATGAAATGGCGTTGCCACTCGCACAGCGGCTTTATTTAACTGATATTCAAACTGAATTTGATGGTGATACGTTTTTTCCCGAATTTGATTTAAACGATTGGAATGAAATCGCTTGTGAACAAATTACAAACGACGAAAAAGTGAATTTTTCATACCGATTTTTAACTTTGGAGAAAAAATGAATTCTTTAATCAATCAATCGGATTTGGGTGTTTTATCGGTAATGGGCAAAGACAGCGCGTCTTTTTTGCAAGGTCAAATGACGTGCGATGTAAATGCGCTTGTTGATGGAAAAAGTCAGTTTGGTGCATTTTGTAATCCAAAAGGGAAGGTCATTGCGACGTTTTTAATTGTTAAACTTCAAGAAAATTTCTTTTTGATTTTACCAAAAACGCTTTTATCGACAGTTCAAGGCGTGTTGCAACGTTATAAATTACGTTCAAAAGTAGAATTTTCTGAAATGGAAAATTTTCCTATTGAGCGTTTTTTAAAACCTGCTGAACTCAGAACACCTTGGATTTTACCTGAAACGAGTGAGCAGTTTATTCCGCATGCTTTAAAATTAGACAAAACTGGTGCTGTGAGTTTTACAAAAGGGTGTTATACGGGACAAGAAATAGTGGCACGAACCCATTATTTGGGCGATGTGAAGCGGCAATTAAATCTTGGACTTTGTGAACCCAGTGCCATTGTTGAAACAAATTGCGGAATTATCGATGAAAATGAAGAAAATGTAGGCAGTGTTTTATTGGCAAAAGTGCGCGGTTTAGCTCGCAATGTGAAAGATCCAATTACGGGTGAAATTACCGAAACGATTTCGGTAAGTAAAATGATTGTGTTGTGTGTACTCAATACTGAAACCGTAGATTCAACATTGCGTTTAGATAACGGTATGCGAGAAACGTTAAAAATTATTGGTGGAGGACAGAAAAATGAATGATGCAGCTGCGTTACGTTTTCGACGATTAGGAATGTTGACCATTTGTGCCGTATATATCGTTATTTTAGCTGGTGGAATTGTTCGAGCTTCGGGAGCTGGAATGGGGTGTCCTGATTGGCCTACCTGTTTTGGACAATGGATTCCACCAACGTCAGAAGCACAATTACCTGCAAATTATCACGAAATTTATGCACAACGTGGTTATGAAAATACCGAATTCAATCCGATTAAAACATGGACGGAATACACGAATCGTTTGGTGGGAATGACAATTGGTTTTTTGATTTTTTTAACAGCATGGTCATCACGGATTTATTTGAAAACAGATAAACCTGTTTTTTATTTAGCGGTGACGGCATTTTTACTGGTGGGATTTCAAGGCTGGCTAGGTTCTACGGTTGTTTCAAGTAATTTAAATCCACTCAAAATCACGATTCACATGGTTGTTGCGCTGATTATTGTCGCTTTGTTGATTTACACAATTACGCGCTCACAACGTGAGAGTTTTACTCGGATTGATTTAAACGTTTTGCCTGCAAAATTCCCAAAAGTATTAAACGTAGTTTTACTGATGACCCTCATTCAAATCGCAATGGGAACGCAAGTGCGTGAAGCAGTAGATTTTATTTCTCACGATTTAGTTTCAGTTGAACGGCAATTTTGGCGCGATGATTTTCCAATAATTTTTTATGTTCATCGTTCATTTTCATCACTAATTTTATTTACAAATGCGTGGCTGGTTTGGCGACTTTGGCAAAATATCGCCAAAAATCACCCGCTGGTTCGGGCTGGATTTTTATTATTTGGCTTGATTGTAACGGCGATTTTGGCGGGTGTGAGTTTAGATAGATTAGGAATGCCGCCTGTTGCCCAACCGATTCATTTATTGATGGCGAATTTGATTTTAGGAACACAATTTTTTATGTGGATGGCGTTGCATTACAGCACCCAAAAGAATGGCTAATTTTAATGTTCATCTTTCAACCGCTGCGAGTAGTAGTAGTGTCGTTGCGGTTTTAGGTGTGAATTTAAATATCATGGATTTTTCACACGCACCGTGGTTGGTTTTTCTTGGAATTGTAGGTGGAATGTTGCCAGATGTTGATGCTGTGAATTCTAAACCTGTGCGATTACTATTTAATGTGTTGGCATTACTTTCAGCGACGGCAGTTTTATCGGCGTTGAAAACTTACGTTGAATCGTATCAATTACTGATTTTAGCCGCTGGCATTTATTGGCTGACACGTTTTTTAGTTTTAGCCTCAATTAAACGATTCACCGTGCATCGTGGTATTTTTCATTCGGTTTTAGCGTTGGTTTTTTTTGCTTTGTTGATGGTTTGCGTCAGTGATTATGTGTTTAAACAAAGTGCTTCTTATGCGTGGTTAAATGGATTTTTTTTAGGTTTTGGTTTTTTAGTGCATTTGTTATTAGATGAAATGTACAGCGTCGATTTATCAAATCGGCGCATGAAAAAATCGTTTGGAACGGCGTTGAAATTATTTAATTACAAAAACTTACCCTCATCAGCATTAATGTCTTTATTAACGATTTTTTTGTATTGGGCAACACCTTCACCATCGGCTTTATTGATGATGAATACTCCTGTTTTCAAATTTTTATCATTTTGATTTCAAAAAATCACACTGTTTAAAGTTAAGACGCGCTCTGTTTTTGTTGTTAAAATACGTTAAGTTTTTTAATTATCCCTTTGTTTATTGAGTTGTTTCGTAATGAAAATCCGCGTTCCGATTGTCTTTTTTACTTTAGCATTATTGTGTCAGCCCACTTTTGCGACTGTTTATAATCCACCTGTAAAAGCGCATGACAGCGTGATTGCAGAATATCCAAATGAAATTGCGGTAACTCGCGCTGAAAAAAATGAAACATTACTCGATGTGGCAAGACGCTTTTCGTTGGGACAAATGGAAATTATTCGTTTGAATCAAGATTTAGATCGTTGGCTTATCAAAAAAGATGAAGTCATTACATTGCCAAACAAACGTATTTTGCCTGATTCGCCACACGTTGGTATTACACTCAATATTGCTGAATATCGAATGTATTATTATTCGCCAAACGGAAAAATTTATTCGTTTGCACACGGGGTAGGGCGACAAGATTGGAATACGCCGCTTGGAAAAACCACTATTCAAAAGAAAGTGAAAGATCCTGTTTGGCGACCGCCCGAATCAATTCGTCGTGAACACGCGGCATTGGGTGATCCGTTGCCCGAAGTCGTTCCTGCGGGCATTCATAATCCGCTCGGAGCTTACGCGCTGTATTTAAATTTACCAGGTGATTATCGAATTCACGGCACAGACATTGATAAAATCTTTGGTATTGGAATGCAAATTACGCATGGCTGCGTGAGAATGTATCCTGAAGATATTGACCAGCTTTATCATTTGGTGGACGAAGGCACAGTGGTTTACATTGTGAAACAACCGATTAAAGTGGGTTGGCGCAATAACGTTTTATACGTCGAATCGCACCCTGATTTAGAAGGCGAAGAAACGATTTTTGATCAGCGTTTGGCGAGTACATTGGCGTTGATTCAAAAAGCCAACAATAATGAATTACCTGAATTTGACCAAATAGCATTAAAAGAAACATTAGAAAAACAAACGGGTAATCCAACTGCAATTTATGAACGTGTACTTTCACCCGAACAAGAAGCGGCTGAAGAATTAACTGCATTACCAAAAAACGATATTCCAGTAATTTCACCTCCAACTAAAGCGGTTGTTCCTGTTGCAAAAAAAGTAGCAGCAGTAATTCCAAAGTTTGCACCAAAATCAAAAATAATTGCAACAAAAAAACCAGCTATTTCCAAGAAAGTAAAAGCAATCAAAGCAATTAAACTTATTGCAAAACCAACTCCGAAACCTGTATCTGCGGGTTATCACCGTCCTTAATTTTTAAACTCAAATTTTATGAAAAAAATCTTTATTTCAGACAAACTCGCCAATGACGGCATAGATTATTTAAAAGCACAAGTTGACATCGAAATTCATTTTGAAGTAGGTTTAAGCGAAGATGAATTGTGTGCAAAAATCGGCGATTTCGATGCACTTTTAATTCGTAGTGATACCGTTGTCACACCGAAAGTTTTACAAGCCGCGAAAAAACTAAAACTTATTGGGCGTGCTGGCATTGGCGTAGATAACGTGGATATTCCAGCGGCGACCGAAATGGGCGTAATTGTCATGAATACGCCAGATGCAAATGCGACAACCACCGCTGAATTAGCGATTGCTCACATGATGTCGTTAAGCCGTCATTTGCCAACAGCGGACAAATCTGTTCGTGAAGGAAAATGGGAACGCTCAAAATTAACAGGTTCAGAAATTGCGCGTAAAACGTTAGGCATCGTCGGATTCGGCACGATTGGGCGTTTAGTTTCTCAACGAGCGGCGGGTTTGAAAATGAACGTGATTGCATTTGATCCGTTTGTAGCTCCTGAAATTTATGCCGATTTAGGCGTGGAATCGGTAAGTTTAGACGAGTTAATTTCGCGTTCAGATTATGTAACTTTGCATTGCCCATTAATTGAAAAAACGAAAAACATTATTAATGCCGCACAACTTGAAAAAATGAAATCAAGCGCAATGCTAATTAACTGCGCTCGTGGTGGATTGATTGATGAAGCTGCACTTTATGAAGCGTTAAAAAATAAACAAATTGCTGGCGCGGCGTTGGACGTTTATGAAAATGAACCACCAAAAAATTCACCGTTATTTGAATTAGAAAATATCGTTTTCACGCCACATTTGGGCGCATCGACAAATGAAGCACAATTGGCGGTCAGCGTTGAAATTGCAGAACAAGCCGTCACATTTTTACGCACGGGTGAAGCTGTGAATGCGTTGAATTTGCCGCGCGTTTCAGCAGATGAATTGAAAAAATCTAATGATTACATGAATCTTGCTACGCAACTTGGCAAAGTATTAGCAGGTTTGAGTTTGAATCCGTTAACGAAATTAGAAGTTTCTTTATTTGGTAGAGCTGCAGACGTTTCGCCACGTCCTGTTTCGGTTGCTGCGTTAATTGGTGTTTTATGTAGTCAGGTTTCAACACCTGTAAATCGTGTGAATGCTGAAAATATCGCAAAACGTCAGGGTTTGGCGTTGGTTGAATTGGTTTCACAAGAAACTCAAGATTACGTTTCGTTGATTAAATTAACAGGTTACAGCGCAAATGATTCGATTACCGTCTCAGGTGTTTTATTGGGTGGTCGTCAACCACGTTTAGTTTCGATTAACGATATGGACATCGAAGTTATTCCAGAAGGTACGTTGTTAATTACGCAACACGATGATAAACCTGGTGTGATTTCTGCAATTAGTTCAGTTTTGGGGAATGCGGCAATTAACATTTCCAGAATGCAAGTTGGCACAGCCGATAATCAAGCTCACGCAATGGCGGTAATTAGCATTTCGCAACCGTTAAATGCCGATTTATTGGCACAGGTTGGCGCGATTGAAGCGGTAAATCAAGCGACGCAAATCACGTTATGAGTTTCGACATCGTCTGCTTTGATTGCGATAGCACATTGAGCAAAATCGAAGGCATCGACGAATTGGCGCGGCGCGTGGGTTTAGGTGACGAACTCGCTAAACTTACCGACGCGGCAATGAATGGCGACGTGGCTTTGGAAGACATTTATGGCAAACGATTAGACTTAATTAAGCCAAATCGTGACGCGATTGATTGGTTGGCGGAATTTTATATTGCTGAATTAGTTGATGGCGTTGCCGAGGTTTTTGCGGAGCTTCAAAAACACAATAAAACCGTTCACATTATCAGCGGTGGTTTGTTACCCGCGATTTTGCCGTTAGCAAAATTATTAAATGTTCCTGTTGAACAGGTTCACGCAGTTGACATTTATTTTGCTGAAAATGGCGATTATTTAGGTTATGAAATCGAATCGCCGTTAGCAAAAAATGGCGGCAAAGCAGCGATTATAAAGTCATTACAATCAACAAATACATTCATGATTGGCGACGGTAAAACAGATTTAGAAGCGCAACAAGTTGGCGCGAAAGTGATTGGTTTTGGTGGTGTGGTGAATCGAAAATTGGTGCGTGAACACGCCGATTTTTTCATTGTCGATAAAAATTTAACAGCGGTTTTACCGTATATTTTAAAAAATTGTAACTACTCAGCCCCATAACAAAAATAAAAATGCTTTAAAATCATTGTGTTAAAAATCACGTCAATCGTGATAAATTTTTTCTTAAAATTTTAAATTTCATAACCTATTGATTTGTATAAAGCGACAAAGTTTCAACTTTCAGTTGTTATTTTTGCCATATTTTTATTGCATT
>CAINDC010000136.1 GCA_903847275.1 uncultured Pseudomonadota bacterium | reverse complement strand
TACTCGGATTAAACGGTTAGCACGAAAAACGATTTGCTTTTCTAAATCTTTTCTCATGCACTCCGTGGTTTTCGGGTTATTTATCAATCGATATGAATTCGGTCTTGTTTAGCTAACATCCACAGAATTGAAACACCTCCAAAATTCGCTTATTCCCACTCAATCGTCGCAGGAGGTTTGCCAGAAATATCGTAAGTGACCCGTGAAATCCCCGCGACTTCGTTAATAATACGCCGCGAAATCAAATCCAAAAATTCATACGGTAAATGCGCCCAACGTGCGGTCATAAAATCAATGGTTTCCACTGCTCGAATCGCAATAACATAATCATAACGTCGCCCGTCGCCCATTACACCAACGGACTTCACTGGTAAAAACACCACAAACGCTTGACTTACTTTGTCGTATAAATCATTTCTATAAAGTTCTTCGATAAAAATCGCATCGGCTTGACGTAATAAATCAGCAAATTCTTTTTTCACTTCGCCCAAAATTCGCACGCCTAAACCAGGTCCTGGAAAAGGATGGCGATAAACCATATCCGCTGGCAAACCGAGTTCAACACCTAATTTTCGGACTTCGTCTTTAAATAATTCGCGCAACGGTTCTAAGAGTTTTAACTTCATATTTTCAGGCAAACCTCCGACGTTATGATGAGATTTGATTAAATGTGCTTTACCACTTTTCGCACCAGCTGATTCGATTACGTCAGGATAAATTGTGCCTTGCGCGAGCCATTTTACATTTTCTAATTTCGTAGCTTCTTCGTCGAAAATTTCAATAAACAAATTACCGATAATTTTGCGTTTTTTCTCTGGGTCATTTTCGCCTGCTAAGGCAGATAAATAGCGCGACTCAGCATCAACACGAATCACTTTTACGCCTAAATGTTCAGCAAAAATCGCCATGACTTGATCACCTTCGTTTAAACGCAATAAACCAGTATCGACAAATACGCAGGTTAATTGGTTGCCAATCGCTTTGTGCAATAACGCAGCAACCACTGACGAATCTACACCGCCCGATAATCCTAAAATCACGTCGTCGGTGCCGACTTTTTCGTGCACGGCTTTGATGCTGTCTTCGATGATATTGTTGGAATTCCACAACGCTTGGCAGCCGCAAAGTTCTAATACAAACCGCGACAAAATGCGTCCACCTTGTTTTGTGTGCGTAACTTCGGGGTGAAATTGCAATGCGTAAAAATCTTTGTCTTCGTTCGCCATTCCCGCAATCGGTGCGCCTTCGGAACTCGCAATCAATTTGAAACCGTCAGGCAAATCCACCACTCGGTCGCCGTGGCTCATCCAAACGTCAAGTAATCCAAAACCTTCTGGAGAAAGATAATCTTCGATGCCGTTCAATAATTTGGAATGTCCTCGCGCTCGAATTTGCGAGTAACCAAATTCACGGTGGTCAGACATTTCGACTTTACCACCGAGTTGTTCGGTCATAGTTTGCATGCCGTAGCAAATACCCAAAACGGGAACGCCTAATTCAAAAACGCTTTGTGGCGCTCGCGGCGTATTGCCTTCGGTGACACTTTCGGGACCGCCTGATAAGATAATACCGTTTGGTGCGAAATTCTGAATTTCTGCGTCGGTACATTCGCACGAATAAATTTCGCAATACACACCAATTTCACGAATACGGCGAGCGATTAACTGCGTGTATTGTGAGCCGAAATCGAGAATTAAAATTTTGTCTGAATGAATATTTGTCATGAATTTTTAAAGTGAATAGTAAAAATTTTGAATTTTAACGAAAACTGCTTTGTAATCAATATTGAGGCGAATTCAAGCAGTAAATGTAATTCCATTTTGGAATGAATTATCTACCAATGCAAAAAAACCCCCACTGTTTTAAACAATGGGGGTTTTTTCTTTTCAAATAGCTTACGCTAAACGATTAGATGAATACTGGAATTAATGGTGCATCCACAGTAATCATTTGACGCTTGCCAGCTTCGTCAAAGAAGAATAACAAACCAGCAAAACGGCTATCTGGATCGTAAATCAAGTCAGCTAAACGGTAAACTTCCCAAGCAGCATCAGATGCAGTAACTTGAACAGTTCTTGTTTGACCTGGAGCTAATGGACTGTTATCGCTAACAGTTAAACCATCTTCAGCCAATAAGTCATCTGGGTAGCTAGTTGTATCTTCTAATACTGCTGAGTCTAAGAAACGAACAGAAGCCGTGTTGAATTCACCTAAACGAACAGCAGAATCGCCGTTGTTAGTGATTTTCAAGGTCATTTGCATAGCACGACCTGGTACACGGTAAGTTGCGTCTTCAACTTTAACAGTAACAGTTTTAGCAGGCATTTCAAATGGTTTCATACCGCGTAACAAACCAGCTTGTAATGGTGTTGTAATCGGGTATTTTTCATTTGTTGATGTCATAGCTGTTGCAACGATTGCAATAGTACCAGCTACAAACGCCATACCAACTTTTCTGTCAGTGGCTGTAATTAATGTATTCGCTTTACCAGACTCAATCGCGATTGAACGCGGAATGAACATTGGTTTACGAATCCAGTAAGCTAACCACGCCAAACCTAAGGCATACCACAAAGCATGCCAGAAGTAAGTATTTTCTAAATTGTAAGTTTCAAGATCAAGAGTTTCACCTGTTAAAGTAGTAACAGGGTTAACGAAGTCTCTCATAGAACCAGTAATGGTTGTCCATTTACCAGGACCAATGATTGGACCACCGCCTTGAACGTTCATCATTGCGTGAACGTGCCAGTCACCTGGACGACGCGCTTTCAACAATACTTTGAATTCGTAGGTTTCGCCCAATTCTAAAGATACTGAACGTGGCACTAATTGACCACCAATCCAAGAACCTTGACGAATGAACACAGCACCAGGCTCACCAACGTTTAAGAAAGCAACTTCTGGTTTATCAACAGTTTCTGGCCAACCTTGAAAAACAAAGAATTTACCAGAAAGTGTCATTGTATCGTTAACTTTCACTTCTTCTTTTGACCAATTCATGTCAAACCAGTGAATAGTACGCATACGCATGAACGCTGCTTGTGATTTTTCACCGTGAGCAGCAGCTGTTGGTGTGTAAAGCATTGCAGCTGATGATGCCGCCAACAATGCGACAAATGACAATTTAGCTACTTTGTCTTTTAATAATTTCATATATCCCCCTAGTGGAAAAATTCTTACAATTAGATGTTTTCGCTGCTGACGAAACTTGTACCAGCAAACCAACGACCAAAGAAGTGCCACAAGAAGTAGATAATGATACTTACGAAACCAGAGAAGAACGCAGATACAGGAGCAACGTCTTTACCGAAAGTTCTTAATGTACCTTTTTCAACCATACGGATGTATTCAGGTGTACCAGTTCTAACATAGTTGTAACCTTGTAAGTCAGCCAAAGTCATCATCATGCCGTTGTATTCAACAGGAACATGTAATGGAGCAATGATTGGCCAGTTACCTGGGTAGAACAATAAGCCCCATGCCAAACCACCAACAACAGCAGTCAATGTCATGCTGCCACCTAATAACATAATACCGTCTAATACGATAGCACCAGGAATCAAGTTTGAAGGGAAGCAGAAGTTAACTGGGAAGTATGTCCAGCCCCAGAAGTTTAAGTAACGGTTAACCCATTCACCTAACAACAAGCCTAATACACAAACTACTGCGCCGAACGGCAAACGGTAGCGATACCACAAACATGCTTGAACAGCAGCTGGGAAAGTAATTGACACGATCGGTGCAACAGTTACCCATAAACGACGATCTTTCCAATCAGTCCAGAAATCCCAATCACCGCCAGTTAACATATAATGAATATGATAACCACCTAATACAACGAAGAACAACGTAAACAAAATCATCCAGTCAAATGTGCGTGAAACTTTTACTGCTTCAGCACGTGACCGTACAGCTGATTGAGATGCGCTCATAGCTTACCTCCTAAGGATTTAAATTATTTTTATTTTTACTGCCTGCCTCTTTTACTGCCTTACCAAAAAAGATAAGGCAGCGGGAGATAGTAATTACAACCGAAAGCTTAGATTACGCTAAGTCTTTTTTCAAAAGTTTTGATAATGCGCCAACTTCTGTATTCACAACACCTAATACACCTAAAGTAGCCCATCCGAAGAATACGAAACCGTAGTGTAAAGGAGCAACGAATAATTCTTCCATGAACCAGAAAGTGTGACCCCATTCATTCAAACCTACGTTTGGAAGAATCATGAAAGGTCCGATAACTGATACCATGTACTGTAAAGACAAACCTTGTTGATAGGTTGGTAATCTTGTTTTTGCATATAAGAATGCAGAAACACCAGTAATAATATAGATTGGGTAGCTCAAGTAAAATTCGATGATGTGACTTGGAGTAAAGTCAGTATCACGAACGATTGTTTGATGCCATGTACCGTCTTGTTCAGTGAAGTAAGAAGCACCGTAGTAAACTGCGATAGCATACATTACCAACCAAATCCAATGAGTAAAATGTCTTCTCAATTCTTCACGTGGAGTGATTGACATCACTTTACGGTCACGAGTTTTCCAGATATAACCCCACAATACAGATGCAGTTATAACTTCAAGAACCATCTCGATGTACATGAAGTTCATCCAGTATGTTTCAAATTCAGGTGCGAATGAATCTAAACCAGCTGACCAGCCGTAGACACCTTCATACCAACGAACCCATGCGTAAAACACGATGTAAAGTGCTGCGCCTGCGAACATATTTTTTTTGTTTAAAAGCGGTGCTTCCGCAGCATCAGCTTTCACTGATTCAGTTGTAGCTGCCATTTCTACCTCCTAAAATTACTAAATCCCCGATTTTTCGGGAGTCAATGTTTTCAACATCCATTTCTGCACATTTTGAACGCTATCTGCGTCAAATTGTCGCAACTCCATTTAGCGGTTGCAAGTCTACCAGTTCATTCATTGTTGTCAACAACAATGCTCTAAATAATTTTCTAAATGACACACAATCTTTTTGTACATAAAATAAAATAAAAAAAACTCATTCATTTATGCCGATCAAAATAACGCATTATTAGTCCGCGTCCTCCAATTGTAATTACTGAAATAGCAAATAAAATAACTATTCCTCCTAGTTTAAATACTGTCCAATCAAACAAATAAGGATTTTCTTTTATTGGCGAAGTAATCCCAGGAACGCTTGGCAAATCACCATCACCACCCCCTACTTTTAACTGCGCTTTCATTCCTTTTTCCGCATGCTGTGCCAACTCGCAATGCACCAAATATGTCTTTTTTTGGCTAGGCATAATTAAACTCGCGTGCAATTCTCCTTCACCATAAAGTTCCAAATGTAACATTCCATCAGGATACAAATAACCAGGTAAACCATGAATCATAAATTGGTGACGAATTTGATCATCATTGATAAACGTAATATTTATTTTAGCGCACGGTTTCACATCCCATTGTTGTTGATCAAAAGCAAACATTTTGTCGTTAAATTTCGTCGCATATTTATGCCCAGCGTGAATCGTCAAATCCACTGTTTCAGAAATTTGAGGGCAATCTTTTGGCAAATTATCGGGATTCGCATTCATCACCATGCCTTTTTCGTCCATTTGCATGGTCGCAAAACTTGATTGTGAAATCGTCAACAAAAGCGCAATAAAAAATTTATTTTTTTTCATGAATTCTATTTTGTAAATAAATATGCAGCGTCAAAATAAATGCGCCAATTAACAAACCAATCACCGCACAAAATGCAATCAACTCACTATAATTTGGTGTAACTTTTCCTGCATCACCAAAGAAACTTGCCCATTCGCCATTTGCCCAAAGCGGTCGTTGTTTTGCGTAGTACTCTTTATTAAAGACATCATTAAAAAGTTCATCGTGCATTTTTGGCATTCCTTGCGCGTCTAAAAATGATTTGTATGCAAGTAATGTGATATTTCCACCTGGTTCCATACCGTCAGTAGTTGTCCCTGTGGGTGTGTGGTCATGAAACATCCAAAGCCCCGCGCCGTAACTATTTAAACCGTCATTTTTTGTATTAAGTGACAAATCTAAACGTTGAGCAGGCGAAATATCAAAAACATCACGAGTTAATTGCAAACCTTGCGGTGCATCAACGCCGTCGTAAGCAGTGATTGTGGCTTTATGCCCATGAAAATGCACTGCAATTGGCGAACGTTGTAAATTAGCTGCGTGTATTTTTACACGTTCATTTTCATTCACAATGATCATTGCATCACGCAAGGTGTAAGGAAACGAATGTCCATTAAGTAAAAAATAATTTTCATTCGATGTTGTCATATTGTAATCACGACTCATTTTTTGACTAATTAAGCGTGGATCATTAGCTTCTTGAGGAATTTTGGCGAGTTCTTTATCTATCGATTGATAGTGCAAATCGTATTCTTGATCGTAATTTTTCTGAACACTCACAGCAGAATGACGCACCTGCCCTGCCCCGATATTAAATGTTTGTACCCAATTATTTGGCGCATTTTCTTCGACAATAAACATTCCATTCAAACCCATCATGAAATGTTGAGCCGTTTGAACGTGGCAATGATAGAGCATCGTTCCTGCATGACGTGGTTGAATTTCGTAAGTGTGCTGCTTACCTGGAAAAACGGCGTGTTCTTCCATGCCATCATTATCATGACCTGCCGCAGTCAAAAACGGATGATCAACACCATGTAAATGAATCGTGTGTGGCAAATAATGCGTGTTTTCTAGCGTGATAAAAACTTTATCCCCTTGTTCAACACGAATTACTGGTGAAGGCGCACGCAATAAAGGATGGGCAACCTGCGAATTAAAATTTTTCACCGCCATGCCCTGCATTTTTGGTGCAAATACCCATAAAGATGGCTGCAAACCTGGCGCGATATTGTAAGTATTCATTAAGTAATCGCCATCAGGGCTAAAACCATTTAATTCAACAACTTCTAATTTGATGTGGATTTCGTCAGGATCGCCGTCTTTGTCCAAATCTTCGCCCATCGTAACGGCATCTTGTGCGAGATTACTTTGCATTAACGTCATCATTGACACGTTATTTGTGCCTTTAACCGCTGTTGCAATCGTGTAAGGATTATCGGGTTCGCATGCGGGCGATGCCGCAATTTTTACACCTTCAATCTCTTGTTCATCGCGCCACTCAACGTGATCATCGGCACATGGTTTTTCAACATTCGCGTTGTCTGCGTTACTAAAAACTGTCGAAGGTGGAGTTTCACGCGCGTGCTTTTTAATGAGAGGAAACCATTGTGTAACCACTATAGTTAACGTAATAATAATTACCATCAAACTAAAAATAAAGTATTTTTTAAACATAGACTCAACAAATTTTAATTTTTCATAACGTGGTGCAATTGTACACAAAAGCTAAGGATGTGCAGGACAAGCGCATATAAATTTCAGGTAATAAAATGGATAGTCCCACCTTGCAAAACAGTGCAGGTGGGTTAATTTCAAACGAAATAAACAAATCAAATTTTTTTAATATAGATTTTCAGATAAATAGTTCCTATCAATTTTTATAACCATACTTTGATTTTAAAGGATTTTATTTTTGAGATAATTGAAAATTATTTGTCTGAAAATCAAATCTATAGAAATGAATTGTTCGATACATTATTTTTGCGTTTGACATTGGCAGTAACCATAAAAAATAAAACTACATTTTTATCAATTGGTTATATTTTTTAAGGGAATCTCTAAAAATAGAGCAGAACATTTCGTCAAAATTTCCATGTTAAAATTTGGAGCTGAAATTTTATGAAATAGCTGGTTTTGTTGTTATTTTGATCCTTTTGAAGCATTTTTTTGTATTTTAAACTGCAAT
>CAINDC010000135.1 GCA_903847275.1 uncultured Pseudomonadota bacterium | reverse complement strand
TGTTCGATACACTATTTTTGCGTTTGACATTGGTAGTAACCATAAAATCGAAAACTATATTTTTATCAATTGCTTATACTTTTTCAAGTGTCTTTTCAAAAGTGTACGGTAGTGAATCCCACTCTTAGAACAGGTATCACCGCATCATGAAAACTAAAAATTCAACTCAAGCTACAAACGTAATCCGTCCTGACCTATCACATCGTTACGCCTCATCAACCGTGTTTTCACGAACCGCAAATTTAACTGATTCAATCGAATTGATGAGCAGTCGCGCCATTGGCGTATTGGATTTGCTTGCGACGCAATTTGAAGACGAGAGCGCGAACACGTTAAACAACAATTCAATTTATTTGGCGATTGATAGTGTTATTCAAGAAATTCAAGATATTCAGGCTTACATACGCGAATTTAGAGAATCTAAAAAAGAGTTTGATGTTGGCGCGTATTTAAGAACCTTATCAGCAGATTCTGAGCAATAAAAAACCCACTACTAATGCGACTTAGAAGCGGGCTTATTGTGTGGCATCGAACAAAATGAATACGGTTGTAATTGTACCGTAGTTTGATGCCTCCTTGCACCCGCAAGGATAGAAAAAATGAATAATTCACATCCAGCTTATGCCGACTGTTTTACAGTTGAAACAGCGAAACATCGAGCAGATTTACTGACCAATGAAACAGGCATCGAACACACCTACGAAGAAACAAGCAACGGCATTTTTAGAGCTATTCCTGTTGCTGGTGGCGCGGAATTCTTAACAGGTGAGCAGATACCGCCCGAAGTGAGAAACAAGCCGAATGGCAATCACCATAATGCACTACCTGAAAGCGGTTTTACTTTCATAAATGGCGATGAGCTTGCCGTTACTGCCAAAGCTCCGAATTATTTAATCAATGACGTTTTGGAGACAGATTCACACGGCATTCTAGGCGGCGCGTCAATGGCGTTTAAAACATTCGTAGCGGTTCGATTAGCGCATTCTATTTGCACGGGTAAGCCGTTTATGGGACGTGAGGTGTTTTATTCGGGCAAAGTGTTAATGGCTTGCGGCGAAGGTCAAGGGGCGTTATCACGTCGAATCAAAGCAGTGAAAATTGTTGAAGGGGATTTTAACGGCAATCTTTTTGTGTTGAATGAACCCGTGAGGATTGATAACAAATCGGACATGGAACGGTTGCGGTTAGAAATCATTAAGCACAAACCCGCGTTACTTATCTTCGATACCTTTGCAAGTTTGGTTAGCGATACAGACGAAAACAGCCCTAGCGACACAGGTAGAGCCTTGCGCTTGATTAAAGAAACCTGTCGAAACAATCACACCAGCTCGTTAATCATTCACCATCACGGTAAAGATGCCGCAAGAGGTTTGCGTGGCGCGTCAAATTTCACTAATGACGTAGATTTCTCTTTTAGCCTTGAACGTGAAGCGGACTCGATGATTACCACCATGACCTGTAAGAAAATGAAGGATGGTGATAACTTCGAGGAAATCCACATGGAAGCGCGAGTGGTTGAATTGGGATTGACCAGACAGGACGGCAAACAAGCCACCTCACTTGTTATAAAACAAGCCTCCGTTAATTACACCCCACCAAAACAAAAAATAAAGTTGCAGATAAATGATGATAAAGCTCTGCAAGCACTTCAAAAATCGATTGAAAACGAGGGCATTATTCCTCCGCAAACTGTTGTTGATTATTTCAGCACCACGCCTGAAAACATACCTCAAAAAGTGGTCATTTTTGAAAAATGGCGCGAGTTGGCTTATGACTACTTTTCTATCGATAACAAAGACCCAAAAAACCTTTTGAAAGCAAAAGAAGCCGCTTTAAGACGCGCCAAAGAAAAGTTAATAAAGTCTTATTTAATCGGGGTTCACGGCTCTTATGTTTGGAAAATTAGTTAGCACTACAGAACTACAAATCACTACAAATCGCTACTTGTAGTTCGTTGTAGCTTGAACTACAGAACACTACACCCCCCTATAAGGGGTGTAGTTGTAGTGCAACTTGTAGTGCGTGTAAAAATCAGAAAATTTGAAGGTTAAAAAATGAATCCTAAAAATGAAATCTTTGAACGCAGTTACAAGAATCAAACATTAAGCCTTGTACGTTTGAACTTTGTTACAGGAATCAAACAAAAACGGTTTAAACGGTTTAAACGGTTTAAACGGTTTTAACCTTTGAACCTTGTTACAGGAATCAAACATGAATAACGAAACAAAAACAGGTCGTGGTGGTGCTAGACCGAATAGTGGTGCGAAACCAAAAGGCATTAAAACAAAAGTAGTCAGAATTGATGCAATGCTTTTTCCATTGGTTTTAACTTTGCAATGGGAACTGCGAGATGGAAATTTGTCGCGTGATGATATTAGAGAATTGATTGGGCGAGCAGATAAAACTTTTTATGACGACACACTTGCTACTCTGCAACAAAAGATTTCAGAGCTAGAAGTAGAAAACAAATTATTGAAATTTGTGCAACAGCATAGGTCATCACAATCAAACATTGATAAAAAATTAGTTAAGCGTCTACTGCAATTTTGCCACCCCGACAGAGCAACAGACGATAAAAAGGCGATTGCTACCGAATTGACGCAAGCGTTGAATAATCTCAATGTTTGATTCTTGTTACAGCTTTCAATCCTTGATGACAGATAAATGGTTTTAAAACGGTCAAAGACTATTTTTAACTGAATTATATAACTTCTTGATTATACAATTAGAACATACAGGTTTTAATGCAATGAAAATGACAAAAAATCGCAAGTTGATTTTGCAAGCATTGGCAGAAAGTAATGAATATGAAAATCCGCCTTATTCTGCCAGCAGTGTTAGATACACACTCGAAACGGCTTTTGAGTACAAATGGCAAGGGTACGATATGAAAACGTTACCTAGTCTTATTCAGATTCACAGAACGCTAAAAGATTTATGGCAC
>CAINDC010000134.1 GCA_903847275.1 uncultured Pseudomonadota bacterium | reverse complement strand
CCTTTTATTTACCGCATCAGCAACAATGAATTATTAAGTTGTTTCAGTTAAAATCACGTCATCATTTCTTTTATCGTTTCGAGGTCATTTTCATGCGTAAAACTATTTTTACTTTGTTGGGCAGTAGTTCGCTTTTATTAGCAACAACGTTAAGCCACGCCGCCACGGATTTACCGCCGTCTACAAAAGTGCCATTGGGTAAAGTTGAAGAAGTTTGTTCAGATTTTATGGATGCTAATTGGCGTAAAGAACAGGTTATCGATGGAGTAAAAATTCAAGCCTCAAAACTCTGTACGCCAGATAACCCGTATGATATTGCTGCGTTTGTAAAAGGTACGAATGGCGTATCGATGGATACGTTGATGCAAACGCAACTCGCTGCTGATGCGATTACAATGACTGACGATATGGATGGCGACGGCGATCCCGATAAAATCATCATCAAGTTAGAAGTTGTAGAATTAAACGGACATTCGCCTGACGTAAAAAGCCCGATTACCACGTTTGATATTGCACCTGGGATTCAACCAACATTTTGGGTTTATGCGCCGAAAACTCGTGATATGTCTACTATCAACTTGTATGAATCCATTGCAAATCCTTTGTTGCGTGTACCGTCACCGACCATTCGCGTTGAACAAGACGACGTGGTTTGGATTGTATTAGAAAATACGCATTATTTACCGCATTCAATTCATTTACATGGCGTTGATCATCCTTTTATGGATAGCATGGATCACGGAAACGATGGCGTTGGTCAAACCAGTAACATGGATACGATGCCTGGTGAAAGTAAAACGTATGTGATTAAACCGCGCCAACCAGGCACGATGTATTATCACTGTCACGTTCAACCGCACACTCACATTCCAATGGGTTTACAAGGAATGTTCATTGTTGAAGAAAATCGCCCAAACAATTTCCCACAAGTTCTAAATGTCGGCGCAGGGCAAGTGCGTCATCCTTCGGTCGCGGTGCTTGAAAAATATGCCCGTGAATACGATTTACATTATGAATCTGTTGATAAAGAATTACATGAAGTGGTGGCGCGTTCAGCGAATGACCCACGTTTAATCGCTAAACACATGAACATGGAATACGACACGACCGATGCAACGGACGATTATTTTATGTTGAACGGGCGTTCATTTCCATACACCTTGCGTGAATCGTTGATTCACATGAAAGAAGATGAAAAAGTGAAATTGCGTGTACTGAATGGTCACACTGAATCATTAGCGGTTCATATTCACGGACATAAACCGACTGTGACGCATTATGACGGTGTGGATAATGGTGCAGGTTCATATATTCAACGCGATGTTCATGGCATGGTTCCCGCGCAACGTTTGGATTTGGAATTGAATGGAAAAGACGATGGTTTGAACAGTTTTGGTCAAGGAATTTGGATGTTCCACGACCACGTTGAAAAATCATTTACGACTAATGGTATTGGCGAAGGTGGTGATATTAGTTTAGTTGTTTATGATGGATTCGTTGATGACAAAGGTATTCCAGCTTCACATGGCATGAGCCTTGCACCTTACTTCACCAAAGAATACTGGAAAAAAGGCGCAGGTTATCCAATTTGGCAAGACTATGACGCATGGCAAAGTTTAGGTTTACCTGATTTGAATGCCACTGTAACGCCTTCAAAAATCGCTGTTCAAACCGTCGCTCCAAAAATGGAAGATGTTGAAAAAGCAAAAGTCGCTGCCGAATTAGCCGCTGTGAACTCAGACGACGATTCCTTTTTAGAAAATTTGTTTGATGGATTATTCTTAGGGATTTTAGGTTATGCCGCATTTGTAAAACGCGAAATGTTAATCGCGTTGGCGAAAAAAACGTTCGCTGCTTTCAAAAAATAAGAGGCTTTTATGACAGATGAATCCAGACCACCATTTCCTCCGTTTACTGCTGAAACTGC
The DNA here is from genome assembly GCA_903847275.1 of uncultured Pseudomonadota bacterium. Classification (GTDB taxonomy): domain Bacteria; phylum Pseudomonadota; class Gammaproteobacteria; order Methylococcales; family Methylomonadaceae; genus UBA10906. Next base: position 4,640 of record CAINDC010000134.1, on the reverse strand, counting down.
TACACAAAAAGTGCGTGCTGCTGAAAATGGTTGGAATTTACAAGTACCTGAAAAAATCGCGATGGCTTACAGCGCAGACAGCGTTTGGCGAAATCGTGCTGAATTTTTGCAAGGACGCGATGAAATCACCGCGTTTTTGCAACGCAAATGGGCGCACGAATTAGAATATCGCTTAATAAAAGAATTATGGGCGTTCCATGAAAACCGAATTGCGGTGCGATTTGCGTATGAATGGCACGATAAAAATGGACAATGGTTTCGTTCTTACGGGAATGAAAATTGGGAATTTAACGCTCAAGGTTTAATGCAAAAACGCATGGCGAGTATTAACGATTTAGCTATTTCAGAAAATGAACGCTTATTTCATTGGGAATTTAAAACAGTTCGTCCTGATGATTATGCGAGTTTATCGGAATTGAAATTATGATGCCTTGAGAGGTGTTTTGCAGAAAGATTAGTTAAATTCAAATTTAAACAGGAAAAATTATGTCTACATCCACAACCCTTTTTACAAAACTGCAATTACATTCTGAAACGATTCTGGTCAACATTCAAAACTGTCCAAAATATCAACAAGTACAGGCTTTACCTACGTTACAACGTTATTCAATATGGGTGGGGTTGTTTTTAGCGAGTCAATTCTTAGTATTTGGCACGTTATATTTGGTATTTGGTTCGGTTGTTGTGATTGGTTTTCTAGCGAGTATTTTTGCTGGATTAGCGACGGGGATTGGCGCATTACCTGTGCTTTGGTTCAAAAAGATTTCTAATGATTTATTTAACACGTTACTGGGTGGTGCGGCAGGTGTGATGTTGGCTGCCACTACATTTTCGTTGCTTGTTCCAGGGTTGGAATATGGCAATGTAATGTGGGCAGGGAAGGGCATTTATATTGTTTCAGCGGGAATGATAGTGGGTGCATTTTTTCTGCATTTTGCAGATAAACAATTACCACATATTCATTTCGATACGCTATCTGATAAACAACTCAACTCATTGAAAAAAATCTGGTTATTTATTATCGCTATTACGATTCATAATTTTCCAGAAGGCATGGCGGTTGGTGTAAGTTTTGGTTCGGGCGAAATTCAAAATGGACTGGCGTTGACTGTGGCAATTGCGTTGCAAAATATGCCAGAAGGTTTGGCGGTTGCATTACCACTCGTTGGTTTGGGTTATAACAAATGGCGAGCTGTTGGTATTGCTACGTTAACAGGATTAGTTGAACCAGTGGGCGGTTTGCTTGGTATTACGATGGTGACTGCATTTCAACCACTATTACCCATTGCAATGGGGTTTGCAGCGGGGGCGATGTTGTTTGTGATTAGTGAAGAAATTATTCCTGAAACACACTCGAACGGTCGTTCACGTCATGCCACGTTTGCTTTAATGGGGGGATTTGTTGTGATGATGATTTTGGATAATTTGTTTGCCTAAGCGAAACTAAAATTTGAACAAGTACAAAAAAGCCCCGCTTTGCTGTGATGCAAGTCGGAGCTTTTATTTAAATTGGTTATTTTTTAATCACCGCATCTCATCTCCCAAGTCAGAAACGCATGGTGTATTTTCGCAACCGTTTTGTTCCACCTTCCCGCCTTTATCGAGTGAATACGCCTTGCCGTCTTTGAACAATATACCACCGCCCTCTTTGAATTTGAGTGGATTTGAGAATTTCCCTTTATATTCAACGGCACTACCTGTTGAGCCAATATATTCAACGCGAGTATCGCCATTTGTTTTAATTATAATTTCTTCGTTAGTGCCGCTACCGCCCGAAAAATTCACAAATTTAGTACCAACAAATGGCAATTTAGTTTCTTTTTCGGCTGAAAAACCTATAACTGGCAATCCGAATAAAACTAAACTTAAAACTAATTTTTTCATCTTTTGTAGCTCCTAAATTTAACAAAAAAACGGGACATCAGAAAAATTCTAATGCCCCGTCATTGCAGTCTTTAAATCAGCGAAAAACTAACCGCCAAAATCATTCAATATAATGCTTTCAGATTCAACGCAGTTATCAATCAGTATTTGAATAACAGATTGGTTCATGATTGGAGGATCACACAATCTTCTGGTGCTGGGTGATTCTTAATGAATTCCTCGAGCAATACGTTGTGAATAAAGCCTGTGTAACCTGTTTAAAAGTGTGCGATAGTGAAATGCAACGCCAGTCATTGTTTTGTCACAAAAATAATTTACGCTGACAATTGCCTTTTTATTTATTTTGAACTCAATAATTTCAATGTTTTTATGATTCATTCTGCTTATCGAACAATATGGATTTCCGATTTACATATCGGTTCTACTCAATGTCAATCAGATGTTCTGCTTGATTTTTTAAAGTACAACGAAAGCGAAAAGCTCTATTTAGTCGGTGACATAATCGATTTTTGGTCGCTTTCAAAAAAAATGTATTGGACGACTGAACACAATACCATCATCCAAAAAATTCTTCGCAAAGCGCGGCAAGGTACTGAAATAATATATATTCCAGGTAATCATGACGAAAATATCAGAGATTATGAACACTATGTTTTTGGCGATATTGTGGTGAAAGTATCTGATATTCACACAACGGTTTTGGGAAAACGATTTTTAATTGTTCATGGTGATGAATACGATGCCGTTGCTCGACATCATAAATGGTTAGCTAAAATCGGCAGCGTTGGTTATGACTGGCTAATCGCATTAAATCGATTTTGGCGCGTATTTCGACGATTATTTGGCATTCAATCGCAATTTTCGTTGGCGGCTTATATTAAATTTAAAGTTAAAAATGCAGTGCAATTTATTTCGGATTACGAAGAAACGATTGTTCACACCTTGAGAAATGAAAATTTAGATGGCGTAATTTGTGGGCATATTCATCACGCCGAAATTAAGAAAATCGATGATTTTTTATATGTAAATACAGGTGATTTTGTCGAAAGTTGTACCGCCATTGTTGAACATCACAATGGCGAATTGGAACTTATAAGATGGAAAAAACAAGCCGACGATTAGTTCATCGTTCGAGATGCAAAATATCGACATGACTCCAAATTGCCTCAATAAAATCCATATCGATTTCTGGCATTCCGTCTTGTATCCATTTTGTTAAAATTTTCGCGGTATTCGGATAAGTAATGTGAACTGCATGGTTATCATGAAGCCAATGTTGCACAGTTTCAGCGTCCAATTCATTCATAACATGAGCATAACCAAGTTGTTGTAACGCTGCCGCATTCGATGTTTGTTCAACTTGTGCGTGTAAAGGTTTAACGAGAATTTTTTTACCGAGTTGTAACGCTTCACTGGTCATCGCAAAACCTGCATTGCTGATAATGCCTTCACAAGTGTAAAGTTCGGGAAAGAAAGTATCAGCATTCATCGCGTGGTAAATAATATGCGAATGTTTCGATGTCATCGGCAACGCGCAAGACACATGAAATTCAAAGTTTTCAAAAGGTGCTAAAAAACGTTCCACATCAGCGACATCTTCAAAAGGCAAATACACGACAATTTTATTTTTTACGATAGCTTTAGACTCTAAAGCCTCGACAATCGGCGGCACAATCGGTTGACCAAAATGGTGCCAGTGCATACCAATTGATTTATTGGCTGGCGCAAAATACTTCATTATCAAATCTGCAATCGGATCTGAACCTTTGCGCGGAATATCAAAGTTGTAAGCATATTGATTTCCCAAACCTAAAACCGATTTTTTTTGCCTTCTTGCCGCCCATGCTGAAACAGGTTCAAAGTCGGTAATAATCAAATCGTAATCACTTAAATCTAGCATTTTTACGTCATTTAAAAACGTTGAAATTTTCGCTTCTATCGCGGTTTTACAATAATTAAGTTTGCCTTTGCTGGTGTTGAACGTTAGCCCTGTTCGTATTTGGTAATCACCAAAAACATCCATGTCAAAATACTTATCCGCTGCTCGACCCGTAAATAAAAATTGGGTTTCAATGCCCGCAGTTTTAAGCTCTTTCGCCATCACACGAGAACGTGCAAGATGCCCATTTCCAGTTCCTTGAACACCATAAAAAATTTTCATCATCAAAAACTCGCAATAATTTAAATTGCTTTCAGCATAAGGATTTTATATTTCGATTGTGTGTCGAATAGATTGAATTACGATGTCAATTTCATGTTTTTTATGTGACAGTAAGTGACATTTTTTTTTACCAAAAATTCCGCAAAGCCCCGTCTCTTCAGGTCGGGGATGTAAGGAATATCGGCGTAGCCCCGCTTTAAAATTTAAGTAGGGCGTTGCTGTTGTTCATATATACTGTTTCAGAACGGATAAAGGCGCACCACCACAACTTCCCGCAAAATAACTTGGACTCCACAACACGCCTTTCCAGTAAATTTTCCCCAATTCTTTTTCGTACTCTTGGCGTAATCTGCGACTAGAAACCCCTTTTAAGCTGTTGACCAACTTGGAAATAGAAACTTTAGGCGGATAATTCACCAACAAATGCACATGGTCTTTTTCGCCATTAAATTCTTCAAGCTGACATTCAAAATCTGCACATACTTTTTCAAAGTAGGTTTTAAGCGAGTTAAGCATCTCGTTAGTAAATGCAGCTCTGCGATATTTGGTCACAAAAACTAAATGTGCGTGTAACATAAAAACACAATGACGACCT